>JAEDMN010000258.1 GCA_016302985.1 Kiritimatiellia bacterium
TACCCGTTCGCGGCGAGCGGACACTACTGGGCCGACGGCGTCGTGCCCTCCGACGGCGGCGTCGCCTACTACCTCGGCCGCGAGGCGATCAACCTCCAGTTCACGCAGGCCGTCACGCTGCGCGGCATCGACCTCGGCAACGTGCAGCTGACGAAAGGAAAGCCCTCCATCTGCGGCTCGGGCCTCACGCTGACGGGCGACGCCTTCATCTCCGGCAACGCCACCGAGGCCGACATCGCGACGCTGGACGACGTCGTCCACGGCACGGGCGGCAACACGTTCTCGAAGCGCGGGCTCGGCAGCCTGTCCGTGCAGGGAAGCGGTGGATTCGCGGGCTTCGCGACGATCGCCGCCGCGGGCGGTTCGCTGTCCTCGTCCGGCTCCGGCGCGCTCTTCGCCGCGGACAACCCGTCCTTCGCGGTGCGGGGCGGCATGTTCCGCTGGGCGCCGTCCCTCGCCGACGGCGCGTCCGGCTCGGCGTCGCTGGGCGCCACGACCTACGGACCCGGCTCGGGCGGCCTCGTCTGGTCGAAGGGGAGCGGCGCCGCCGCGACCCTGACGCTCGATTCGCTGACGTCCGAAGGGAACGGTTCCACGCTGCTCGTCGCCAACGCGGGCGGTCCCTCCGCCCTGGGCGAATCCGAGAAGCTGCTCGTCTCCGCCGCGCCGTCGCTCGTGAACGGCCTGCTCGACCCCGGCATCGTCGTGCAGGACACCGCCGTCGAGTCGTGGCCGCTCTCCTTCACGACCTACGACGCGGAGAAGGGCGTCGTGCCCGTGTCCGCGTCCACGCGGGTGCCGCTGGCGGACGCCGCCGCGACGGACGTCGCCGTGGTGACGGCGGACACGACGCTCGCCGAATCGAAGCGCGTCGCCGCCCTGTCCGTCGAGAACAGGTCCCGGCTCGTGCTCGCCGCGGACACCACGTTGTCGGTCGGCGACGACGATGCCGGCCACCCCGCGGGCGTGATCTTCAACATGCAGAACCGGACGACGCCCGACGACGCGTCCTTCTTCGAGGGCGCGGGCACGCTCGACTTCGGCAACTCCCCGGGCCTGCTCTGGGTCGGGAGCCCCACGTTGTCCGGCTGGGGCTACAACCGCCAGCTCATGGTCCGCACGCGGATCACGGGCGCGAACGGCGTCACCTTCGCCTCGCGCCCCCGCGGCAACACGCCCACGAGCGCGGGCATCTTCACCATCCCGGACGGCGGCTTCGGCGCCTGGCAGGGGCCGACGCGCATCTCCGGCGCCATCCTCTGGGTCCAGGGGGACTCCGCGCTGCCCGCGGGTGACGTCTACGTGCTGGACGGCTCGGGGTGCGGCGGCCAGTTCCGCATCGGTGCGGGCGGCTGGACGCTGCCGCAGAACTTCTTCCTCGCCGGCCGCGGTCCGATCGCCGACGGCAACAGCCTCGTCTTCCTGCAGGACGGCACGACGGCGTTCGGCGGGAACGTCACGCTGCTCGGCGACGCCGTGTTCGCGAGTGCGAACACCGGGAAGTCCATCATGACGTTCAACAAGGGCGTCCAGGGCCCCGGCAGCCTCCTGCTCGAGAACGGCGGCACGCTCAACTTCATGGCCGCGAGCTCCTTCCGCGACCTCGTGACGCGCGGCGGTGCGACGGTCAACGTTCATGCGAACGGCACGCTCGGCACGGGCCGTCTCTGGTTCCGCACCGGCAGCAACAATCTCGTCTTCAACCGTCCCGCCGCGTCCCTCGTCCTGGACAATCCGGTCCGCGTCGAGTCCGGCGCCTCCCTCGGGGCGAAGCTGGACAACGCGCGCGTCGCCTTCGCGAAGGACGTGACCTTCTCGGGCGTCACGCTCGGCAACTTCTCCACGCTCTCCGTCGGCGGCGTGATGGACGTCGGCCACCTCAAGGCCGTCGGCGCGCGCGACACGACGCTCGGGAACTACGGACAGGACCAGATCACGGGCGCCGCGCCGGGCGGCGAGCTGCGCGTCGGCCGCGCCGCGGACGACGCCCTCGGCCTCCCGATGTCGGACGGCGCGGGCACGCTCGCCTTCACGAAGAAGGGTTCGGGAACGCTCGCGCTCGCGCCGGCGGCGCGCACCTACACGGGCGCCACGACGGTGAACGAGGGCGTGGTGAAGCTCACGGTCGACCCGCGCGAGACGCCGTCCCTGCTCTACTGGATGGACGCCTCGCGCCCCGGGGACTTCGAGAAGGACGAGGCGGGCGTGATCGCGAAGTGGAACTCCCGCGGCGGCTCCGCGAACGTCTCCTTCTCGGTCCTCGCCGGCACGCCCACCTGGGGCACGGCCGCGCCGGTGAACGGACACGCCGTCGTTACCACGAAGAAGAACGGGTCCGTCGCGGACCGCCTGCGCGCGAACGTCGCGCTCGAGCAGCGCACCGTCTTCATCGTCTACCGCCTGAACCAGATCGTCAAGTTTGCCGGGATCTTCGGAGGAAGGGACTTCTACGACGACTACGGCGTCCGCACGGGCGAGCGCGCCACCGACGGGTGGGACGCGAACTCGAGCCACTACTGCTACAACACGACGGGCTGGATCCGGCGCGACGGCGGGAAGAACGGTCCCGTCGACCAGGGCGTGCCCCACATCCTCACGCTCGTCCACGACCGCGACAACTGGGACCCGAACGTCTCCTGGGGCCATAAGACCTACGGCTGCACCTTCACGGCCAACCTCGGCTACTATCTGAGCGCCCAGCGCAACTTCGACGGCGACTACTGCGAGATCCTCGCGTTCGACCGCGTGCTGACGGAGAGCGAGATGCGCGTCGTCGAGAACTACCTCTCGGAGAAGTGGCTGAACCGCACGATCTGGAGCGACCTCGCCGTGCCGGCGCACCTGCCGTCCACGACCGCCCTCACCGTCGCGGCGGGCGCGACGCTCGACCTGAACGGCAACTCCCTCACGGTCGCCTCGCTTGCCGGCAACGGCACGGTCACGAACTCGTCCGCCACCGCGGCCACGCTCACGGTCACGGACGGCGGGTCCTTCGGCGGACGCGTCGGCGGCCCCGTGACGGTCGCCGCGGGCGGGTCGTTCGCGGCGGGTTCGGACCTGCTCGGCCCGCCCACGGACCACCTTGCCTACTGGTGCGACGCCGGCCGGCGCGAGACCATCCTGCAGGACGACTCCGGCGCCGTCACGAGCTGGGTCAGCCGCGCGGCCTCCTCCGCGTCCGCGCTCCACTACGTCGGCACGCTGCACAGCGGCGGCTCGGCGTCGGACAAGTCCAGGCCGAACTACTCCGCGGACGGCCTGGGCGGACGCCCCTGCATCGACTTCACCACCTCGGACACCCGCCACCGCGCCCTCTGGGCGGACGTGAACAGCCCCGTCCGCACGGTCTTCCTCGTCGTCGCGGCCAACGGCGTGCAGAACGGCAACTGCGCCGGAATCTGGGGCGTCGGCTGCCTCGAGGCCGGCTTCCGCTTCTCGAACAAGTCCTTGACGCTCGAGGCCGGCGGCGGCTTCGTGCGGCCGACCGATCCGCAGGACTGGGTGCACATGGACGGCGTCTCGTACGGAAACGACGCGATCGCGCTCGGCGACAAGGTCACGCGCGTCATCAGCGCCCGCCTCGAGGCCGCGCACCACCGCGGGACCTCCTTCCGCGACGCCCTCGGCCTCGACGCCGAGAATCCGACGCGCTGCACCGTCCTCGGCAGCTACGTCGGCAACCCGGCCTTCGTCGGCCGCGTCGGCGAGGTCATCGCCTACGACCGCGAGCTCTCGGACGACGAGATGCGCCGCGTGGAGGCCTACCTCATGCGCAAGTGGAAGACGCTCGAGTGGACGGAAGGGCACGCGCCCGCGTCCTACGGCGAGACCGGCCTCGCGGACGGCGCGCTGAGCCTGCTGCCCGGCGCGGCGCTCGACGTCTCCGGCGGCGCCACGTTCGGCACGCTCGGCGGCGGCGGTTCCGTGACGGGCGACATCTCGGTGCGGAACGGCTTCGACGTGACGGTGAAGCCGGACGGCACGACGGACACGCTCGTCGTCGACGGCGCGGTCGCGCTCGGCCCCGACGCGGTTCTCAACGTGATCAATCCCGGCAATCTGCAGAACGGCGTCTTCGCCACGTTCCTCTCCGCGACGTCCATCACGGGCACGTTCGCCGGGTCGAACCTCGAGAAGCCCAACGGCTGGAGCGTCTCGAAGACGTCCGCCAAGGTCTACCGCTCCGCCGGCACGGTCCTC
>JAEDMN010000037.1 GCA_016302985.1 Kiritimatiellia bacterium
CCGCTCCGCAGACGCGGGAACCGGCGAATTTCGCGCCGGCCACCGTGGCTTCCTTCGCCTTCAGGACGACGTCCGCGTCGAGCTGGAGGGAGTCGGGGGAGGCGAGGTCAAGGCGGCCATCGAACTTCGAGGACTTCCCCACGCGGAGCGTGGCGCCGGGACCGACGTCGATCAACCCTTCGCCTGCGACGGTGGCGACGCGCTGGTCGACGCCCTCGAGCGTGCAGACCGCGCCCGCGGCGACGGAGAGGTCGGTCGTGGCGGGCAGGACGCCGCGACCGTCCGCGAACTGCTCGGCGCGGATGGACTGCAGAATCTGCTTGCCGGTGAGCGCCGTGCCGTAGATGCGGACGTCGTCCAGGTGGCCGCGGAACCAGTCCGTTTCGGAGCTCTGCTTGCGTCCGATCCAGAAGACGGACGTGCCGACGTCGACCGTGCCGCACGAGATCTCCTTCACGAGGAAGCCGTCGAGGTACAGGCGCACGCGGTCGCCGGCCTTCACCGCGGCGACGTGGTGCCACTTCGCCTCGGCGCCGCCGTTCCGGATGTCGTAGCCCGGGGCCCAGCAGTCCATGCCGGCCTTCAGCGTGCAGCGGAACGTGCCCGCGCTGCCGTAGTAGCCGACGAGGACGAAGTGCTTTTCCGGATCACCCCAGTAGAGCGCGGTGTCATTGGCCGAAATCGCAGACGACGGGCGCATCCAGAAAGTC
Source organism: Kiritimatiellia bacterium (assembly GCA_016302985.1). Classification (GTDB taxonomy): domain Bacteria; phylum Verrucomicrobiota; class Kiritimatiellia; order RFP12; family UBA1067; genus RUG572. Next base: position 711 of record JAEDMN010000037.1, read on the forward strand.
GCGGTCCAGTCCGCATTGCCGGAGGGCGCGTCGGCCGGGAACGCATCTGCCTGCAGGTAGCCCATCGTCTCGCCCGTGAGGTCAAGGACCTTGCCGGGACGCCCTTCAACCGCGGCGCAGCGGGCCGCGTCGACGACGGAAAGCGAACCGTCCGCCGCCGAACCCGTGTTCGCCCCGGGCGCGTCGGCGTCCTCGAAGTCCCACTGGTACAGGGGCTCGGGCAGGAATTCGAGGGTCTGGGCGTTCGACGTCGCGGGCGCACCCGAGGATTCGGCGCGGGCCTGCGCCTCGGAGAGGGCGAAGCTGTAGACGCGGACATCGTCCAGGCAGCCGGTAAAAGCCGCCTGCGAGAAGGGATTGAAGCCGAGGTTGAAGGTCGTGCCGTCCAGAACGACACTGCGCGGCTTGCTGCGCTCCCAGGTATGCACCAGGGCGCCGTCGACATAGACGCGGTTGTCGAACGTGTCGGCCGTCCAGACGACATGGTGCCAGACGCCGTCGCGGAAGGACTGTCCGTTGCCGTAATGGTTCTCGTTCCAGTTCGTCATCATCCAGCCGGACCCCGCGTCGAGGCGCCAGAGTGCGCACTTGTGATCCACTCCGAGCTGGCCCCAGACCGCGATGCCGGCGCTGGCGTCCCCGGAGGGATCGCCCTTGATCCAGAGGGCGAGCGAGTAGTTCGCACTCCCGGAGGGGAAATCGGCAGGATACGCGGAAGAGACGAGCTTTGCGCCGTTCGCGAACGACGCGACCTTGCCGCGCTCGGGGTCCTCGACGACGGTTACGCCCGTGCCGTCGAGGACGAAGCCGTTCCCGCTGGCGTCCGCGCCGGGATTCGACGCGTCCTCGAACGTCCAGCGCCCGAGCAGCTTGCCGACAGGGGCGATGCCGCGGATGGCCAGCACGCCTTGCTCCACGCGGGTGGCGCCGTCGTAGTCGTTGGGGCCGGAGAGCGTCAGCGCGTAGTCCGCGCCCTTCTTCACGAGCGCGCCGGACCCGACGACGGCGCTGCGGAACTCCGTCGCCTCTCGGGCGGTGCCCGTGCCCGCCACGGACAGGTCGCCGGCGAGACGGACCTTGGCAAGGGCGCCCGGTCCAGAGAGCGTGGCGACCTCCGCGTCCGTGCCGAGGTGGAGCACGCCGGCCTGGTAGGCCTCGACCGTGTTCGCGGCGGTGGGGCCCGCCGGAGACAGACCGGCGACGATGAACGCGTTCATGTCGGGGACCGCGCCCGCGCAGACGACGAAGTCGTCGAGGCAGCCCTTGAAGTGGTTGTTGTTCTTGCCGTAGCCGATCCAGAACTCGCCGTCCTGCACGTCCGCAGACGCATTGTACGCGTCGACCATCACTCCGTCCACGTGGAGCCTGCTCTGGCCACCCCCGTGCGTGACGGCGAGGTGATGCCAGTTGCCGTCGTAGAGGACCTCGGTCTCCGGCCTGCAGAACGTGCGGTTGTTGCCGAAGTTCGTGTACATGACGCCCTTCACGCCGTTCTCCGTGTGGAGGCGCAGGAGGTTGCAGGCGCCGTCCGTGTTCCACTTGCCGAAGTAGAAGAGCGTGGCCTGTGGAGGGCAGTCGGGCGCGATCTTCAGCCAGCAGGCCACGGTGTAGTCCGAATTGCCCTTCGGGAATCCGTCCGGCAGATGCGCCGCATCGGCAGAGGCGAGGTGGCTGGACCCGTCGAGCGAGAGGACCGGACCGCGGTCGGCGTCCGGGACGACGCGGGGCGAGCCGGAGGGAACGAGGTCGGGGCCGGTCTGGGCGGCGCCGGGGGCCTCGGCGTCCCCGAAGGCGTAGTAGGCGAAGAGGCCGGGCGCCGGGGACGAGAACCCGATGTCGCCCGTGCGCAGGCGAAACGCGCCCGTGAAGCCGGTCTGCGTCCGTGCGACGGAGAACCGCTGCGATCCGCCCGCGCTGATGGCGCCCGCGCCCGCGAGCGTGTCGTAGTAGTGGGTCCGGCCCCAGCCGTTCTGCGTGAAGCTGGCCTCCCTGCCGCCGAGATCGAAGGGCGCGGCCGCGCCTGTCGTCGAATCAAGGTCCTCCAGGTGGAAGATGGTCGACTCATTGCCGTAGACGGAGAACGACGCATCGGGGCCGTAGAGGTTGACGACGACGTCCTTCAGGGCCTCCAGGCCCGCCGTCTCGACCGTGCCCTCAAGCGCGCGGATGTGCGCGGTGCCGCTCGCCCAATAGCTGAAGCGGGCGCAGCCCGCGCCGGTCTTGAGGAAGGCGGAGCCGTTGAGCTGCACGTTGAAGCACGCGACGCCCTTCCGGACATGGACGGCCGGGAGCTCGGCGCCGGCGGGCGCGGAAAACCGGAACGCGGGGTGCTTGTCCTGCGGGTAGCTGCCGACCTGTTCGAAGAGCCACGTGTCGTCGTCCGCACCGTCGGCGGCGCCGAGGACCAGTCCGTGCGCGCGAACGCCGCCGTCGACGTACGGCAGGTGGACGGTCTCGCCCGAGGGAAGCGCCGAGAGGTCGAAGACCGCCGCCGTGGCGTCCGTCAGGCCGAGGTGGTCCGGATCGAACCAGTTGGCGGTGTTGGTCCAGGTTCCGCCCGAGGTGGCGACCCAGGTGTTGGTGAAGACGTCGGCACGCACCGAACCGGCCAGCGTCGCGAACAACAGACCGAAGACGATGGAACTGTAGCGCATCGGAATGACCTCCCCTCTTTCTGAACACCAACCGGATTCCCGCGGACGTCGGACTCCCTCACGACCAGCGGCGGTCGTTCGCCCACTCGCGGTCCCACTCCTTCGTGGGGGCCCACGGGGGCGGGAAGTCGGCGCAGGCCTGCTTCCGGATCAGCTTCTCGTTGAGCTCGTCGATGCCGAGGCCGGGCTTGTCCGGAACCGCGATGAAGCCGCCCTCGTAGCGGAGCGCGGGCTTCACGAGGTCGCCCCACCACGGCACGTCGACCGAGTGGAGCTCGAGCGCCATGAAGTTGCGCGTCGCCGCCGCGACGTGGACGGCCGCCATGCAGGCGATGGGCGACTCGGCCATGTGGAGGTTCATCTGCACGCCGTGGTCCTCGGCCATGTCGCCGACCTTCTTCGTCTCGAGCATGCCGCCGGCCGTCAGCAGGTCGGGATGCACGACCGCAAGGGCGCCGCTCTCGAGCAGGGGCCTGAAGTTCTCCTTGAGGAAGATGTCCTCGCCCGTGCCGAGCGGGGTCGCCGTCTGGGCGTGGAGGCGCTGCCAGGCGCCGGTGTCCTGCCAGGGGAGGACGTCCTCGGCCCACGAAAGGTGGTACTTCTCGAGGCGTCGGAGCAGCTGGACCGCGTCCTCGAACGGGATGTGGCCGAGGTGGTCGATCGCGAGCGGCACCTCCCAGCCGATGACCTCCCGGACGTCGGCCATGTACTTCTCGAGGCAGTCGAGACCCTTCTCGGTGATGTGGATGCCGGTGAAGCCATGCGCCGTGTTGAAGAGGTCGTACGCCTCGCCGCGCATCGCGCGCGGGTCGATGGAGCCGTGCGGCGTCTTCACGACGTGCTTCATCTTCTTCATGTAGTCGAGGTAGCCGAGCGGCGCGATCAGGGCGCCCGGGACGTCCATGATCAGCTCGATGCCGAGGTCCATCTTCAGGAAGGTGAAGCCCATCTCCATGCGCGCGGCGAGGGCCTGGCCCATGTCGCGGCCGCCGCCTTCCGAGTCGGTGTCGCAGTAGCAGCGGACCTCGTCGCGCCACTTGCCGCCCATCAGCTGCCAGCAGGGAACGCCCCACGCCTTGCCCGCAAGATCCATGCAGGCGAGTTCGACCGCGCACACGCCGCCCGCCTGGCGCGAATCGCCGCCGAACTGCTTGATGCGGCGAAAGACCTTCTCGATGTTGCACGGATTCTCCCCGAGGATCCGGCTCTTGAGCATCGCCGCATAGGTGCGGGACGACGCGTCGCGCACTTCGCCGTAGCCGACGAGGCCCTGGTTCGTGTAGAGCTTGAGGAGCGTGCAGCGCTTGGGCGCGCCGTCGATGTCCGCGAAGCGCATGTCGGTGATCTTCAGCGTCGCGGGATTTACTTTTCGGATGTTCATGCCGTCAATTATATCCCAATGCACGTTCCCACACCATTCGTTTTCAGGCAAATTAATGTCACACATCAGGCAACGGAATGATATACTGCCTGCCATGAGGAAGAAGGTTTTCATCGCACTGCGCATGGCCGGAATCGCGGGCCAGGACAAACTCGGCGGCATCTTCCGCTACCTGGGCGATTCGCACGACTGGGACTGCACGCTCGTGCGCACGGCGCGCGAACTCACGGACGCGCGCATCGCCGAGGCCCTGCGGGAGCGTTTCGACGGTTTCATCCTGTCCATCCCCGACACGGAGCGCTCGGTCGCGCCCCTCGCGCGCGCGAACGTCCCGACGATCGTCATGGACGTGCACGACCCGTCGCTTTCCGCGCGGAAATCCAATCTCGTCACCATCCGCAATTCCGCGGTGGCCATCGGGGCGTGCGCCGCGAACATCCTCATGTCCTCCGGACGCTGCCGCTCCTACGCCTTCGTCCACAATCCGACCCTGATGGAATGGAGCGTCGACCGGTTCAGGGCCTTCAGGGAGACCCTGCGCGACAGCGGCCACTGGTGCCACGAGCTCGCCAATGCCGAGGGCCTGCGCGCGCTGGAGCGGCCGGTCGGAGTCTTCGCCGCGAACGACGACACGGGCTTCGACGTGCTCGCGTACTGCCGCGCGCACGGCATGCGCGTCCCCGACGACGCGCTCGTCCTCGGCATCAACAACGACACGCTGATCTGCGACAACTGCCGGCCCAGGCTTTCGTCGATCCAGCCGGACTTCGAACAGGAGGGCTTCCTGGCGGCGCAGGCGCTTGACGCGATGATGCGGGCGCGCGGCGACACGCCGTCCAGGACGCTCTACGTCGGCGTCAAGACCATCGTCCGCCGCGAGTCCACGGCCGAGACCTCACTCTCGGGCAAGCTCGTCCAGAAGGCCGTCGCCTTCATTCGCCAGAACGCGCGGAAAGGGATCGGCGTCGGCGATGTCGTGCGGCATCTCGGCTGTTCGCGGCGCCTGGCGGACCTCCGGTTCCGCGAGCTGCAGGGCACGTCCATCGGCGAGGCGATCATCACCGAACGGCTGAACGCGGTGCGCCGCCTCCTCACGACGACGCACGAGACGATCGAGGCGATCGGCGCATCCTGCGGATACGACAACCCGAACTACCTCAAGAACCTCTTCAGAAGGAGGTTCGGCATGACCATGCGCGACTTCCGCCGCTCGACGCACGGAGGGCCGGCTACTCGGTCATCCTGACGGGCAGGATGTCGCCCTTCTCGTCAAAGTACATGCGGTCGAGGCAGGTGACGCGGTGGTGGGGCGACTGCGTCGGAATCGGACGGCGGTGGTAGCAGATGTACCAGTCGTCCGTACCGGGAACGCAAATCACCGAATGGTGCCCCGCGCCCGTCGCCAGCGGCTTCTGCGAGGCGAGCACCTGGCCCTTGAACGCCCACGGGCCGAACGGCGAATCCGACACGCTGTAGTTGACGCGGTAGTTGTCCTGCGTCCAGCCGCCGGCCGAGTACATGAAGTACCAGCGGCCCTTCCGCTCGAACATCACGGATCCCTCGACGTAGTCCTTCGGCGTCATGTCGCGCCACATCTTCCCGTCCTCCAGCGGCTGCAGCGACTTGAAGTCCGGCGCGAGCTTCACCAGGTTGCACCGCCCCCAGCCGCCGTACACCATGTACCAGTCGCCCTTGTACTGGAACACGTACTGGTCGATCGGCTGCGCGGCGTTCCAGAAGCGGTCGATCAGCGGCTTGCCGATCAGGTCGCGGTACGGCCCCTCGGGACGGTCCGCCACCGCAACCCCGATGCCGCCGTACTGCGCGAGGCCGGGCTCCTTCTGCGGCTCTCCGTCGCAGCGCTTCCGCCCCACGGGATACGCGTCGTTCGCGCTGAAGAAGACATAGTACTTCCCGTCCTTCTCGTGCGCGTCGGGCGCCCACATCGCGCCGCGCACCCAGCCGAAGTCCTTCGCGTCGACGGCGCGTGCATGCTTCGTCCAGGACTTCAGGTCCTTCGACGAGAAGACGTCGAGGAACGTCTGCTCCTCGAACGCCTGCGAATATGTCGGGAACACCCAGTAGGTGTCGCCGTAGCGGCGGATCTGCGGGTCGGCGTACCAGCCGTCGAAGATGGGATTGGCCGCGGACGCGGCCAGTGCGGCCAGCAGAACGGACGAGGCGAGGATGCTTTTCACGTCGTTACTCCGTGATGTCGACGAAGCCGGCGTTCCAGGCTTCGATTTCGGGGATGGTCGTGCGGACGGTCTCGCCGTCGCGCGAAAGCTCGAGCGGCCTGGGCGGACGGCGCAGCGCGCGCCAGACGGCCTTCGCCCCCGCGGGCACGCCGCGCAGCCGGACCGTCACCGGCCCCTGCGCGTCGATGCGCGTATTCAGGAGGGCGACGGAACGAAGCGCGTCTTTCTGCGTCACGCGCGGCACCATCAGCCCGACGAACGGGGACTCGAGGACGGCCGGCGCCGGGTGCGCGTCGCGCGCGGCCTGCACCGTCGCGGATCCAACCGAGCAGACGTCGAGCGCCAGATCCCTCTTCGTCAGCGAGCCCAGGTCGCGCCCGACTCCCGGAAGGACGGGGATGCCGCACAGGGCCCAGCGCGTGAGCTGCGCCATCGCGCGGACGTCCGCCGAATAGCCGGCCGGGACGGTCCCTTCGTTCGCGGCCACGTACCCCTTCAGCACGGGCGCCGCGTCCGCGAGCGGCTTCAGGATCGTGCGCGAGTAGAGCTCGTCCGTCTCATAGCGCGTGTCGAGCAGCAGCAGGCTGGTCGAATTGAATCCGTAGGCGAGCGCGACGAAGGACTCCACCAGCGCGCTCTGGGCGCTGCGGGACCCGTAGGCGCGCGGCCAGCTCTCGACCTCGGGACACCAGACGTCCACATCGTCCGGATCGCCGAGCGTCTTCCGGTACCGCGCGGCCGTGAGGCTCTTCACCACCTGGTCGAGGGGATTGACGTCGTAGTACATCCCGCCGCCGGGACGAAGTCCGACCTTGTTTCCGGAAGCCGCATGCAGCGCGGCGGAGACCGCGCGGACGGAATCCAGCGCCGCGGGATCGAAGCAGTGCTGGAACGCCATCTTCGTTTCCGGCGAGACGGCGTGGAATTCCTCGGCGATCGCACGCGCGACGGCGGCGATGGACGAGACGGAAAACGCCTTCCAGCGCGCGGCGAGCGCCCCGTCCTTCGCCAGGGCGGCGTCCAGAGATTCGCGCGTCCAGGAAGCCTTCTCCTGCGCGTTGAAGTCGGCGAGGCAGGTGGCGCACCAGCAGCCGAGACGAGACCCCTTCGTCGCGGGCGTGTGGTTGTCGATGCGCAGGTCGTCGTCGATCCAGACGCTGCCCGGATGGAGGGCGGCGTAGGCGCGGGACATCTCGCGCACGTAGGCGAGGAACGCGGGCTGCCGCGGGCAGTTGCAGAAGCGGTCCTCGACGCCCGTCGAGCCCGTCCACCCCGTCCAGGACTTCGCCGAGCAGTCCTCGCAGGCCGACAGGGCGTCTGAATGCCCCAGCGTCGCCTGCACCTGGAGGCTCGGGACGATGCGGAGTTTCCGAAGGTCGTCCGCGGCCTTCGCCAGCCGGGCCGCCTGTTCGCGGTGCCAGGCGACGGGCGGCACGCCGATGCCGGTCGAGAACCAGACCTCGTCGCAGCAGCCGGGATTCGCCGCGATCGCGGCGAACGTCTTCCGCCACTGCGACTCCGTCGCGGTGTGGGGGCCGCGCAGGCGCAGGGACATCGTCGGGGCCGCGCAGGCGGCCAGAGTGAAGAGCGCGGTCAGCGCGAAAAGCGTCCTCATGGCCTCAGTCCTCCTTCGTGACGCCCGTCCGCATCAGCGGCAGGACGCGTTCCGCGCGGCGGTCGAAGTTGAAGACGGTGAAGCCGCCGAGCCCGAGGTCGCGCGTGACCTGGATCTGCTTCGCGAGCTTCACGCCGTCCTGGCCGTCGTTCTGCCAGCAGGAGAGGCCGATGCCGGGATACAGGGGGACCTTACCCGCCGCGGCCATCTGCGTGCGGACCTGGCTGCGGAACATCGCCGCGGAGTCCACGTAGTCCATGTGGCAGGCGAAGTCCAGCCAGCCCTCGCGGCACCAGCGCGGCCAGTCCTGTCCCACCGTCTCGGGATCGGACACGGGGTTGCGGAAGAGCGCGGCGGAGATCTTCACCCCCGGCGCCTGGCCGCGGACGCGCAGGGCGACCTCGCGGACGACCTTCGTGATGTTCTCCGCGCGGAAGGCGCTCCATTCCCTGCGCAGCGGGCCTGCCGGGCCGCGCACGTCGCCGGGCCAGTTCGTCACGGGCTTCCCCACGACGGTCTCGAAGCGGCTCCGGCAGCCGTCGCAGAAGCAGTGCTCCCCGCCCGGGTAGCGGATGTAGTCGAAGTGGACGCCATCCGGCTTCATCTTCGCGAGTTCGACCATCGCGTCGATCTCGAGCTTCTGGTTGTCCGGGTGGCTGGGGCAGAGCCAGCGGGTGTTGGCCTTCCCCTTCGCGTCGACCTGGGTGCGGCCGGCGGCCTTCATCTGCTCCTCGAACGCCCTGGTCGTGTAGGACCCCATGTTCCAGCAGACCTTCCAGACGTGCATCTGCACCCCGTACTTGCGACAGGCCGCGAGGCACTGGGCGAAGGCGTCGCCCTTCGTCGCGACGTCCGACGCAACCGGCAGGACCTTCGACGGGTAGAACGCCACCCCGCCCCAGGCAAGGTTCGGCACGATCACGTTGAAGCCGTTGTCCTTGAGGAACTTGACGGACGCGTCCCAGTCGCGGCCGCCGCCCAGGCCGCGGGCGCTGTGGCACCAGAACGCGCGGTGCTCACCGCGCTTCGAGGGCTGGTCCGCGAGCCAGGCCCGGTCGGCCTCGGCCTTTTTGAGAGCCGCCTCCCGCGCGGCCAGGACCTTCTTCTTCAGGCCCGGGGCGAGGTCGCAGGCGATCGCGCGCATGAAGTCGGCCTGTTCGGCCTCCGTTCCGCCGAGCCAGACGTGGCTCATGAAGAGGCCGCGCGCGGTCCGCACCAGCGCGGGGATGCCGATCGAGGCGCGCGTGCCGTCCGCCCATTCGGCCACCACCTCGACGCCTTCCGCGCGCACCGGGACCTGCGTCATCCAGGAGGCCTGCGCGGAGAATGCGGGCTGTTCGTCGAGCCCCTTCCCGGTCCGGAGGAAGCCGGCGATCGCGGCCCCTCCGTTCTCGCCGGGGCGCTTCGACCCCGCGAGCTTCACGCCGAGCAGGTCCAGCACGTCCCGAGGCTGGGCGTAGCAGGCCAGGATGCGTCCGCCGCGGCCGACGTAGTCCATCAGCATGCGCATCTGCGGCGCGGGGACCTTCGGGTTGTACGGCAGGACCACCGCCTGCATCCGGGCGAGAACCTCGGGCGAGAGGTCGCGGTCCGCGACGATGACGGGGTCGAGGCCGATGGCGCGCAGCGACGCGGAAACGTTGCCCGCGAACGTGAGATAGCCCTTCGCCTCCGCGCCGCCTTCCGCCGCCAGGGAATCCGCGTAGACGATGGCGACGTCCGGCTCCCCGCCGATCGTGGCCACGTTGGCGATCGCGCACCGCGTCCTGCCCGTGCCGGCTCGCCAGCCGGAGATGCGCAGCGCGCGCACGTCGCCCCAGCCCTCGGGCTTGCCGTCCGGCATGGTCCTCGCCTTGGTCACGGTCACGCGCTGCCACACGCCCGCCTCCTCCGGGGAGAAGGAACCGTGGTACCAGCCGTCGCCGCTGCGGAAGTAGCAGCTGAAGCCCGAGAACTGCGACAGGTCCTCGCAGAAGAAGTCGAACTGGATGCCGGGCCAGAGGCGCAGGTCGCAGGGCAGCTTGACATCCCAGTTCGCCCGGGCCGGCGGCTTCGCGCCCGTGAAGTCCACGGGCAGTTCAAGCACGCCGGGGCGGGACATGCGCGCCTTCGGCGTCGCCTCGCCCGCATGCACGGCGGCCTGCACGGCCGCGTCGTTGGTCAGGACGCTCCAGGACGCGAGGACCTTCGCGGGGCCGGCTCCGGGCGCCGCCGGGATTTCGTTCTTGCCGCAGCCGGCGACGAGCAGCGCCAATGCGAAGAGGACGGAGACCGCGGTCCGGACGGAGAGGACGTGCTTCATGGCGAAGTTCCGTTAATTTTCGATTGCGGGACGGACCGCGAACTTCGTGCGGACGACCGGGACGACGGCCTTCTCGCGGCGATAGCCGTCGTAGAGTCCCGCGAGGTTCTCGGCGAACGGCTTCGAGCGGATCGTCGCGCCGCCGCGGTGGTAGCTGCGGGCGTCGGTGAACTGCCAGATCGTCATGCCGGCGATCTCGGGATGGGCGAAGACGGCGTCGAGCACGTCGCCGACGTACTCGGCCTGGAACTCCTCGGTCCACTGCGCGCCGGCGGGGTCGTGATGGCCGTAGACGCCGCACGTGCCCATTTCGGAGACGATGATCGGCTTCTGCGGATAGAGTTTGCGGAAGCGCGCGACGACGCGCGCCACGTTCTCCTCCACCAACTGCTTCAGGTGCTCGGGGGATCCGGCGTCCGACCCGATCCAGCCCGGGTAGGTGTTGAACGAGACGAGGTCCGTGTTCTCGTTCGCGATGTCCTGGTCGTTGTGGCAGCAGGCATAGGTGACGAGGCGGCCGGAGTCCTCGGCCTTGATCGTCGAGATGAGCCGGTCCGCCAGGGCCTTTCCGGGCTTGGAGCCGCTCGCGAACTCGTTCATGAACGCGAAGATGATGACGGACGGGTGGTTGAAGCTGGCGCGGACCATCTCCTTCGTCTCGTGGACCTGCTGGGCGCAGAAGACCTCGTTCGTCAGCTCGTAGGCGGACATCTTGCCGCCGTGGCTGCCGTTGCCCCAGCCCAGGGACTCCTCCCAGACGAGGATCCCGTTCTCGTCGCAGAGGTCGAGGAAGCGCTGCGCCTGCTGGTAGTGGCAGCCGCGGAAGAAGTTGCCGCCGAGGGACTTGAGGTTCTGGATGTCCTGGACCATGAGGGCCTCGGGCGTCGCGGCGCCGAACGTCGGGTGCGACTCGTGGCGGTTGGCGCCCTTGAGATAGAGCGGCTTGCCGTTCAGCCACAGGCGGCGGTCGCGCGCCTCGACGGTCCGGATGCCGAAGCGCGCCGAAAGGCCGTCCTTCAGGGCGACCGTGTGGAGACTGGGCGATTCCGGGGACCAGAGGCGGAAGTCCGGCACGGACACCGTCGCGCGCCCGCCCTTGAACGACGCCGAGACCTCGTTCCTCCCGTCGAACACGAGGGTCGCGTCGAAATCGCCCTGCGCGAAGTTGACGGCCTCGATCTCGACGACGCCCTTCGCGTAGTCGCGCGTGCGGACGAGGAACCTGCGGTTGTCGAAGGCGAGCGACACGCCATGGTAGAAGCCGCCGAACAGGTAGAAGTCGTAGTAGGGACGCGCGAGCTTGAGCGTCTCCCAGTCGAAGCGGTTGTCGAGCGCGGCGTAGAGGGTGTGCGTGCCGGCGGCGAGCGGCCCCGTCTCGAGCTCGAGCTTCGCGTAGGGGTAGGGATGGATCCCGAGGTCGCGGCCGTCGATCTTGAAGTTCCCGACGAGGCCCATGCCGTCGATGACGAGCCAGGCGTTGGGGACGGCCCGGTCGAGCGTGAACGTGCGGCGGTAGAGCCCGGTGCCGCGCCGGCAGAGCCAGGCCGGCAGCATGTCGTAGCATCCGGGAACGGCGATCGTCCCGGTCGGGACGAAGGCGGGGTTGCCGGCCTGGGCGATCGAGCGTCCCTCCTCGAAGCGGAACTGCCAGGAACCATTCAGGTCCAGCGCGGGGACGGCGGCGGACGACACGGCGGCCGCGAACGCGACAATGAGGGACAGGATGCGGTATTTCATGCCTCCAGTATACCAAAAAAGACGGAAATGACTGCATGCGGCTGTTGATTATTCGTACCTTCCGCATACTTGCAGATGAAAAAAGAATCGTGCGTGCGTCCGCGCGCGCGAAGTTGCTTGCCTCGTCCAGTCAATTTCAGTAGAATTAGCACATGTTTGCAACAATCAAGAAGGCGTTGTTCGCCGGTGCCGCGTACGCGGCCGTTCTGGCGTGCCTTCCGGGCTGCATGACCCCCGAAAAGGCCAGGCGGGAGGCGGATGAAACGGCCGTCGCCCTTGCGACGGCCGTCTGGCGGGAACAGACCGGCCTGACGAACGCGTTCGACATCGCCCGCCCCGCGGACGTCCTGTCCCTGCGCATCGCCCTCGAGGCCGTGCGGCAGGGCGTCACGAACACGGTCTTCCCCCGCATCGCGGGCTGTTCGCTCGGCCTCTCGACGAACAGGCTCCTGCGGCTCACCCTCGACGACGCCCTGCGGCTCGGCGCGCGGAACAACCGCCGCTACCAGACGCTCAAGGAGACCGTCTACCAGCGCGCGCTCGCCCTGGACGACGAACGCTACGCCTTCGACAACACCTTCAGCGGCTTCCTCCTCGGAGCCCTGACGGGGTCCCCGGAGATCAACAAGGACGTTGGCGAAGGCGGCGTCGGGGCGCGGCGCAGATTCGAGAACGGCGCGACGCTCACGGGCAACATGGCGATCGACGTCACGAAGATGATCCGGGAGGACTGGCACTCGTTCGAGTGGACCGGCGACCTGACGGCCAGCGTCCCCCTGCTGCGCGGCAGCGCGCGCGAGGTCGTGCGCGAACACCTCACCCAGGCGGAGCGGAACCTCGAGTACGCCCTCCTCACCTTCGAGCGCTACCGCCAGACCTACGCGCTCTCCGTCGCCAAGGCCTACTACAGCGTCCTCCGCTACGCGCAGACCCGGCGGAATTCGGACGACAACGCGCGGCGTCTGGACCTGAACTGGCAGCGCGCCGAGATGATGTTCAAGGCCGGGCGCATGGACCGCATCCAGGTCGACCAGGCCCGCACCGACCTGCTCTCCGCGCGACAGTCGATCATCACCACGCAGCAGAGCTACGAGGACGCCCTGGACAGCTTCAAGATCACGCTCGGCCTCGCCCCGGAGGCGCCGATCGCCCTGGACGACGCGGAACTCGAGAAGCTGCAGGCCCGGATGGCCGCGCTGGCCGAGCACCAGCCGGACGCCCTGAGCGAATACCCGCGGGAGGACGACGCGATGAACATCGCCCTTTCCGAGCGGCGCGACCTCATGGTCGTGCGCGGCGACGTCTGGGACGCCGAACGCGCGGTCAACGTCGCCGCGGACGCCCTGCGCGCGGAGCTCACCGTCGAGGGCGCCGGCAGGTACGCCGCCTCCCGGCGCCAGCACAGGGACGACGTGGACGACGACACGACCACCTCGCTGAAGCTCCGCTGGTCCGCGCCCTGGGACCGCCGCAGGGAGCGCAACGCCTACCGCAAGGCGCTCGTGCTGCTCGACCAGAGCCGGCGCACGCTCCAGGAGAACGAGGACACCGTCAAGAACGAGGTCCGCGCCGGCTACCGAAACCTCGTCGCCGCCCGCCTGCTCTACGAGAACAAGGTGGAATCCTACAAGGTGGCGAAGATGCGCGTGGACGCCATCGACCTCTTCACGCAGTCCGGCCGCAGCTCGATGCGCGACACCCTCGAAGCCGCGCGCGACCTCCTCAGCGCGCAGAACGCGCTCTGCTCCGCAGTCGTGGACTGGCGCATGAGCGACCTCGGCCTGCGGACCACGCTCGGCATCCTCCGCGTCCGCCCGGACGGGACCTGGGACTTCTAAACTGGAACGCACATGAAGAAGAAAACGAAGATCATCGTCGGGGTCGGCCTGCTGGCCGCAGTCGCCGCGACGCTCGCCCTGACGCTGGGCGGCGACTCCACCGAGGAGGCCGCGACGCCCACCTTCACGATCGCCGAGGGCCCCCTCACGATCGGCATCACCTCCTCCGGTTCGATCCAGAGCAAGGACAAGGTCACGCTCAAGAGCGAGCTCGAAGGCAACAACACCGTCATCTGGGTCGTCGAGGAGGGCGTGAACGTCAAGGCCGGCGACCTGCTGCTCGAATTCGACTCCGCGGCGCTCGTGAACAAGCGCAACGAACAGGAGATCACCGTCGCCACGACCGAGGGCAACCTGATCATCTCGAAGGAGAAGCTCGAGGTCACCAAGGGCGACTGCGACGCCCTGCAGCTCGAGCGCGAAGTCGACCTCACGCTCGCGAAGATGGCCCTCGAGAAGTACGAGAAAGGCGACTACCCGCAGACCGCGCGCGAGTACGATTCGGACATCGCGATCGCGGACGAGGAGATGAAGCGCGCGGCCGAGAAGGTCGAGTGGTCCGAACGCCTCGCGAAGGAGGGCTTCCTCACCCGCACCGAGCTGCAGGCGGACCAGCTCGCCCTGCGCCAGAAGGAAATCAAGCTCGAGATGGCGAAGACGAAGATGAGCGTGCTCACCAACTACACGGTGCTGCAGCAGCGCGCCACGCACGAGAGCCGCGTGCGCAAGGCGACCCGCGCCCTCGCCCGCGCGGCCTGGCAGAACAAGTCCCTGATCCGCCAGGTCGAGACGGAGATCATGCAGCGCACCCGTGAACGCGACCGCGCCACGAACCGCCTCGCCGAGCTCAACTTCCAGATTTCGAAGTCGAAGATCTACGCCCCGACGAACGGCGTGATCCTCTACGCGTCGACGGTGCAGATCGCGCGGCGCCGCTACTGGATCCGCCCCCTCGCCGTCGGCGAGACGGCCGTGCAGCGGCAGGAGCTGATCTACATCCCGCTCGACGCCGGCATGATCGTCGAACTGATGGTCCCCGAAGCCTCGCTGAACAAGCTCGAGAACGGCATGCCGGCGACCGTCAAGGTGGACGCCTTCCCGGACCGCGTCTTCCACGGCAGGCTGGCGAAGATCGGCATCCTGCCCGACGGCCAGAGCGCCTCCCTCAACCCCGACCTCAAGCTCTACAAGTGCGAACTCGAATGCGACTTCAAGGACGTCGTGATCCGCCCCGGCATGAGCTGCGACGTCGAGCTGATCAAGCACGCCTACGACAACGTCCTCTACTGCCCGATCCAGTGCGTCACGCGCGTCGACGGCATCCCCTCGGTCTACGTGCAGGAGAACGGCAAGTGGGTTCCGCGGAAGGTCGAGACCGGGCTGGACAACAACCGCATGATCCACATCGTCAAGGGCGTGCGCAAGGGCGAAGTCGTCATGATGGCCCCGCCGGTGAAGGAATCCAAGGAAACCGACACGCGGGACGCCTCCCGCCCGCAGCCGAACGGGGCCAAGGGCGGCAAGGGAACGCGTCCGCCGCGGCAGGACCGCCCGGCGCGGAAGGAACAGTCCTGATGGCGGACACCCCCTCCACCGAAGAAGTCGTCAAGCTCCAGGACGTCTGCCGCCACTACACCGTGGGCGGGGAGACCGTCAAGGCCCTCGACGGCGTCTCGTTCTCGATCCGCCGCGGCGAATACTGGGCGATCATGGGGCCCTCGGGCTCCGGCAAGAGCACCCTTCTGAACATCCTCGGCTGCCTGGACCGACCCACGGCCGGCAGCTACTGGCTCAACGGGGTCGACGTGGCCCACATGGCGGACAACGAGCTCTCCGACCACCGCCTGAAGAATCTCGGCTTCGTCTTCCAGAGCTTCCACCTCATTCCCCAGCTCACGGTGCTGGAGAACATCGAGATGCCGATGTTCTACCTCGGCATCCCGCAGGCCGAGCGCACGCGCCGCGCGAAGGAGCTGGCCGACCGCGTGGAGATGAGCCACCGCCTGATGCACCTGCCCGCCGAGCTCTCGGGCGGCCAGCGGCAGCGCATCGCCGTCGCGCGCGCCCTCGCAAACGACCCCGCCGTGCTGCTCGCGGACGAGCCCACGGGCAACCTCGACTCGAAGACGTCGGTGCAGATCATGAAGCTCTTCCAGGAGCTCTACGAGGCCGGGAAGACGGTCATCGTCGTCACCCACGAACCGGACATCGACGCCTACGCGCACTCCCACATCGTCGTCAAGGACGGCAAGCTTCTTTCCTACCAGAGGTAACATGCAGGCCCTCAGCTTCTACTGGCCCTTCATCAAGCTCGGCGCGACGGACGTCTGGCGCCACAAGACGCGTTCGTTCCTCACGATGCTCGGCATGGTGTTCGGCGTCGGCTCCGTGATCGCGATGCTCGCCGTCGGCGAGGGCGCAAGCCACCAGGCGCTCGAGTCCATCAAGCGCCTCGGCAGCCAGAACATCATGGTGAACTCCGTCAAGCCGACCTCGGACGACCTCTCCAACTCCTCCGCCCAGCGGTCGCGCCTGGCCGTGTACGGACTGCTCCACGACGACGAGGCGCGCATCCGCGAAACGGTGCCCGGCGTCGACCGCACGGTCCCCGCGCGCATGGTCCGCCGCAACGCCCGCTTCAACGAACGCGCCCTCGAACTGCGCGTGGTCGAGACCGTGCCGGACTGGTTCGAAGTCGTTCCGCGCCCGGTGCTCGCCGGCCGCGTGCTCGCCCCGTCCGACATGGACGAACACGCGAATGTCTGCATCCTGACGGAATTCGGCGTGCGCAAGCTCCTCGCCGCCGAGGAGATGCTCGGCCAGCGCGTCCGCCTCGGCAGCGGCGTCTTCGAGGTGATCGGCATCGTCAAGAACGAGTCCGGCGGCTCCGTCCGCGCCCCGGACTCCGAAGCGGACGCCTACGTCCCGATGTCGACCGCCTCGCGCCTCTTCGGCGTCGCGAACATCCGCCATGTCTCCGGCGGCATGGAGGGCGAGAAGGTCGAACTCTCGCAGATCATCGTGAAGATGCGCGACACCTCCGTCGTCGAGGCGGGCGCGAAGGCGATCGAGGCCATGCTGAAGCGCTTCCACAAGAAGCTCGACTTCAAGATCGACGTGCCCCTCTCGCTTCTCCGCGAGGCGGAGAAGACGAAGCGCACCTACAACGTCGTGCTCGGGGCCATCGCCGGCATCTCCCTGCTCGTGGGCGGCATCGGCATCATGAACATCATGCTGGCCTCCGTCACGGAACGCACGAAGGAGATCGGCATCCGCCGCGCCATCGGCGCGCGCAAGAGCCGCATCGTCGTGCAGTTCCTGATCAACACCTGCGTCCTGTCGATCGGCGGCGGGCTCTGCGGGCTCGTCGTCGGCGTGACGATTCCGCTGCTCATCACCTTCTTCTCGGGCATGCCGACGGTCATCCAGCCCTACTCGATGGTGCTGGCCTTCGGCATCTCCGTGGGCATCGGCATCGTCTTCGGGCT
Source organism: Kiritimatiellia bacterium (assembly GCA_016302985.1). GTDB lineage: Bacteria > Verrucomicrobiota > Kiritimatiellia > RFP12 > UBA1067 > RUG572. Next base: position 17,924 of record JAEDMN010000037.1, read on the forward strand.
CTACCCCGCCCTGCGCGCGGCTTCGCTCGACCCGATCGAGGCGCTCCGGCACGAATAGGTTTTCGCTCCGTCGCTCGCTCCGCCTTCGGCTCACTCGCTCCTACGCGAAATTTTCCTTCTCCGGCCTTCGGCCGC
>JAEDMN010000259.1 GCA_016302985.1 Kiritimatiellia bacterium
GCGCCTCCTCGGCGAAGACGTTGATGAACTCGCGGCCGATGATCTTGCGCTTCTGCTCCGGGTCGATCACGCCCTTCAGGGCCGCGTAGAAGCGCGGCGCCGCGTGCGCGATGTGGAGGTCGAGGTCCAGCTTCGCGCGGAACATCTGCTCGACCTGCTTGTCCTCGTTGTAGCGGAGCAGGCCGTTGTCCACGAAGATGCAGTGCAGGCGCTTGCCGATCGCCTTGTGCAGCAGCACCGCGACGACGGACGAGTCGACGCCGCCGGAGAGGCCGAGCACGACCTCCTCGTCGCCGACCTGCTCCTTCAGCTTCTCGACCGTCTCCTCGATCCAGCTCGAGAGCTTCCAGTCGGCCTTGCAGCCGCAGATCTTGAAGAGGAAGTTGCCGAGGATCTGGTTGCCGTGCTGCGTGTGCACGACCTCGGGGTGGAACTGGATCGCGTAGAAGCGCTTCGCCTCGTTGCGGATCGCCGCGTACGGGCAGTTGCCGCTCGTCGCCGAGACCTGGAAGCCCGCAGGGATCTTCGAGACGCGGTCGCCATGGCTCATCCAGACGATGAACTTCTCCGGCAGGCCCGTGAAGAGCTCGTTGCCGGGCACCGTCGTCATCTCGGTCTTGCCGTACTCGCGCTCCGTGCCGGGCTCGACCGCGCCGCCGAGCTGCTGGCTCATGAGCTGCATGCCGTAGCAGACGCCGAGCACGGGGACGCCGAGCTCGAAGATCTCCGGATCGATGCCGGGCGCGCCCTCCTCGAAGACGCTGTTCGGCCCGCCGGAGAGGATGATGCCCTGGGGCATGTTCTCGCGGAGCTTCGCCGCGGGCGTGTCGAAGCGGATGATCTCGGAGAACACCTGCTGCTCGCGGATGCGGCGGGCGATCAGCTGCGTGTACTGGGAACCGTAGTCGAGGATGACGATGCGCTGGAACTTGGAATGATCAGTGGCCATGTTTGTGTCCTTGGAACCTCGTGGATTCCGTTAATTATACCAAAAGCTCCGCCTACCAGCTCATGCGCGTGGGGACGCCCGCGGCGTGCATCACGTCCTTGATCTGCCGGATCGTGTAGTCGCCCGTGTGGATCATGCCGGCGACGATCGCCGCGTCCGCGTGGGCCTGGTCGAAGACCGTGACGAGGTGCTCGGGCCTGCCGGCCCCGCCCGAGGCGACGACGGGGACCCCGACCGCGTCCGAAATGAGCTTCGTGATCGTCAGCTCGAAGCCCGCGCGCGTGCCGTCCGCGTCCACGGAGTTGACGACGATCTCGCCCGCGCCCAGGTCCGCCGCGCGCTTCGCCCACTCCACCGCATCCATGCCCGTGAACTCGCGGAAGCCGCGCGTCGTGATCTCGTATCCGCTCGGGCAGTTCGGGTTGTCGCTCTTGACGGGGTCCATGCCCAGCACGATGCACTGCGCGCCGAACGCCTTCGCCCCGTCCGCGATGATCTGCGGGTTCTTCACCGCGAGCGAGTTGACCGAGACCTTCTCGGCGCCCGCGAGGATGACGCGCTCCATGTCCGCGATCTGCGAGATGCCCCCGCCGACCGCGAACGGGATGCGGATCGCGTGCGCGACCGCCTCGACCATCTTGATGTCGATGGGGCGCCGCTCCGCCGACGCCGTGATGTCGTAGAAGACCAGTTCGTCCGCGCCGCCGTCGGAATAGGCGACGGCCATCTCGACGGGATCGCCGAGGTCGATGTTGTTCTTGAACTTCACGCCCTTGGTCACACGGCCCTGGCGCACATCCAGGCACGGAATCACGCGTTTCGTCAGCACGGCATCCTCTCCTCTATTCGTCGTCGGGGACGATTGATCCCTACTTCAATCCGAGCCAGCGGGCCAGCAGGTCCAGACCCAGGCGGCCGGACTTCTCGGGATGGAACTGGCAGGCCCAGAGGGAGCCCTTCGCCACCATGGCCGTGAACTTCACGCCCGCGTACTCCGAGACGAGGTTCGTCTCGGGCACGACTTCGGCATAGTAGGAATGCACGAAATAGAACTCGCCCGCGGCGCCCGTCCCCTCGACGGAGTTCCAGCCGATCTCGGGAACCTTGCAGCCCGGCACGTCGGGGAAGCGGCGGACCCGCCCCCTGAGGATCCCGAGCGTGTCCACGCCGCCGTCCTCCTCCGAATGCTCGAAGAGGATCTGCATGCCCAGGCAGATGCCGAGGAACGGACGGCCCGAACCCGCCGCCGCCTTCACCGCGTCCACCAGGCCCAGCTCCTTCAGGTTCGCCATCGCGCTCGCGGCCGCGCCGACGCCCGGGAACACCACGCGGTCCGCGGACGCGATCACGGCCGGGTCGCGCGTGACGACGGTCTCGACGCCCAGCGCGTCGAACGCGTTCTTCACGCTCGTCAGGTTGCCCGCCTTGTAGTCGACAATCGCGATCATTCCGAAGCCCCCTTACTGGATCCCCGCCTTGTTCAGGCGGTAGTTCATCATGCGCGGCGACACGCCGAGCTCCCGGCCGGCCGCGCTGCGGTTCCCGTTGTGGCGCGCGAGCGCGTCCTCGAGGATGCGCTTCTCGACCGCCGCCAGCTGCTCGTCGAGCGACAGCGAGGCGTCCGGACGGAACGGGTCCTCCGCGAACTCCTCCACCTGCATCGCCGGCGGCAGGTTGTAGCTGTGGATCGTGTCGTCCTTCGCCGTCAGCACCGCGCGCTCGATGCAGTTCTCCAGCTCGCGCACGTTGCCCGGCCACGTGTACGCCTGCAGCATGTTGACCGCCGGCGGCGAGATGCGCACCACCTGCTTGCCGTACTTCATGCGCATCTTCGCGAGGAAGTGCTGCGCCAGCAGCACGATGTCGCCCGTGCGCGCGGAGAGGTCCGGCATCGTGATCGGGAAGACGGAGAGGCGGTAGTAGAGGTCCTCGCGGAAGAGCTTCTTCGCCATGAGGTCCTCGAGGTTGCGGCTCGTCGCCGCGATGAAGCGCACGTCGCTCTGCAGCTCCTCGTTCGAGCCGACGCGCGAGAACGTGCGCTCCTGCAGGAAGCGGAGCAGCTTCACCTGCACGGGGATCGACAGGTCGCCGATCTCGTCCAGGAACAGCGTGCCGCCGTTCGCCGCCTCCGCGCGCCCGATGCGGCGCTCGCGCGCGTCCGTGAACGCGCCCTTCTCGTGCCCGAAGAGTTCGGACTCGACCAGCGACTCCGGCAGCGCCGCGCAGTTCAGGATGACGAACGGCTTCTCCTTGCGGATCGAAAGCCCCTGGATCGCCCGCGCCACGAGCTCCTTGCCCGTGCCGCTCGCCCCGCGGATCAGCACCGTCGCCTCGCTCGGGGCGACCTGGCGGATCTGCTCGTACACCGCGCGCATCTCACGGCAGTCGCCGATGAGCCGCCCCGGGTTGTCCGTCAGCATGTCGCGCAGCTTGCGGTTCTCCTCCACCAGCGCCTCGCGCTCCGAGACCTCCTCGCGGTAGACGGCCGCCGCCTCGGCGGTGATGCTCGCGATGATCTCCAGCAGCGCCACGTCCCGCGCCAGCGCGCTCGTGTCGCCCTGCATCTCGCGGTCCACCGACAGCGTGCCGATCACCTGCCCCTGGTGCATCAGCGGCACGCAGATGAAGGAGAGCGCCTCGTCGACGCTGCGCGCCTTCGTGCGGTTCAGGAAGCGCCGGTCCTTGCGGACGTCGAAGACGACCTCCGCCTTGCCCGTCTTCGCCACGAGGCCGGTGATGCCCTCGCCGATGTGGTAGCGCCCCAGCGCGCGCTCCTCCGAGTTCAGCTTGCGCGAGGACGCCTCGATGCGCAGCTCGTCGCCCTCGAGGAGCGTGAACGTGCCGCGCAGCATGCCCATGCTGCGGTCGAGGATCTCGATGACCTCCTCCAGCAGCCGCTTCACGTTGCGTTCCCGGACCACGGCGCACGTGATTTCCTGCAGAACGGCGATTTCAGATGGCACTTTCGGCTTCATGGGGCGCTAGTTTACCAAAAACTGTAATGCATAGGCAAGTCTAATTCTGCAATTCAACTAACCTTTACCGCCATTAAAGGCAATATTTGTAAAATATTACATTTTATGCAATTTCAACCTAGTTCTACTCAAACCTTTTATCCGCGAATACCGCCGCCCCGTCTCCTCCACCGTATGCGGGGCGTCTCGCCCCGCCACGTAGGATTTCGCTTCGGAACGCCCCGC
>JAEDMN010000260.1 GCA_016302985.1 Kiritimatiellia bacterium
CTCGCCCAGGCAGTCGAGGATTTCAACGGGCCCCTGGAGCGTCTCGACGATGTCGCGCAGGGTGATGTCCGACGGGGCGCGGGCCAGGCGGAAGCCGCCGGCCGTGCCGCGGATCGAGCGGATCATGCCGGCCTGGCGCAGGGGGATGACGAGCCGGGAAATGAATTTCAGGGACAGCTGCTGGGACTCGGCGATGGCCGCCGTCGTGCGGGGCGCCGGGTCGTCCTCGTGCAGGGCGACGTCCAGCAGAATGCGCAGGCCGTACCGGGCCTTCGCCGAAATCTTCAGGGCCTTCTGGCCCGCTGTCCTCTTTGCCGCCATCGTGGAATCCGATCTGTTTGAAGCTGGGCGTATTAAACCATTTCCCGTCCCCGCGCGCAAGCGCGGAGTCACGTCGGGACGGCCTGGGCGAGCGGCTCCTCCTATGGGCGGCATGAAGGACTTCCGATTACCCTCCGGGACCGGGCGTGTGGGATAATGTCCCGCGTCGATCGGGAAGGGTCCGGTCGGACCAAGGAAAGGAAGGCGCGAATGAGCAAATTGGGTAAAGCGGCGGTGGCGGTGGCCGCGGTGCTGTCGGCCGGCGCACTGGCGGCCGTGACCACTGACAATGGGGTGCGGACGATTCGTCTCGTCCAGGACGACGCGCAGCCGCGAATGGCCTCGAAGCTGTACGAACTTCGCAACGCCCGCGCGACAGACGTGCGCCCGTTCGTCGAGGCCGCGGTGAAGCGGTACGCGGCGGCCTCGAAGGTCGAGCGCGTGAACTATCCGGAGGCGAACCGCCAGATGTTCCTGGTGACGACGGGCGAGGACTTCCTTCCGTACGTGGACGAGATCGTCGCGGAGCTGGACGCGCACGCGGTCAAGGACGGCAAGCGCGGGGTGACCACGTTCGAGGGGACGGGCGTAACGCGCGGCGTGTACCGTCCCAAGTGGCGTTCGGGCGAGGACATCGCGTCCATCGTCGGCGGCGCGGTGAACACGGGCGAGGGCGCGACGTTCTTCAATCCGGCCAACAACGCGGTCTACTACAAGGACGAGTGGGTGACGGCGTTCTGCATCTCGAACTTCCTCGAGGCCGTCGACCGTCCGCTGCCGCAGGCACGGCTGTCCTTCGAACTCCTCGAGATTCGCGAGAGCGACCTGAAGGACGTGGGCGTCGACTACCTCGCGTGGCGGAACGGACCGGGGCTCGACCTGTTTTCCGCGGGCTATTCGGACGGTGGCCTGCGGAACACGGACATGGCGCTCTTCGAGGCGCTGGAGGCGCTGGGGACACGGGTGCCCGGCATCTGGGGGCATGGCGGCTTCCTCGCGTCCGCGGCCTTCGACCTGAGCTTCGTGCGCCTGCTCCAGCAGAGCGGACGGGCCCGGGTCTCCGCGAAGGCGGAGCTCACGGTGCTGAACACGCCCGTCTACGGGGTTGCCGAGAAGGACGCGCGGAACGCCCGCATCTACACGGTCTCGCTCGTGCCCGGCTACCTCAACTTCGCGAAGGACGGCGCGGACGCGACGGCGGGCCATGCCAGCGGGGAGTCCCGTCTCGTCCTCGAGATCCGGAATCCCGTCATCTGCTTCGCGATCAAGCCGGAGGAGCTGGGCAAGTGGGGCACCAGCGCGGTGGACAAGGCGACGACCGAGGGGAATGGCGGCGGGATCGTCTTCGGCTACGGGTTCGATTCGTCGTCCGTCCTCGAACGCGACAACCGCGGAAACGAACTCGGGGGCAAGTCCCTCTCGTCGGGCACGCTGACGCTCGCCACGGGGGCGGACAAGGTCCTCGCCGGTTCCACCCGCGAGGTCGACGTCGTGAATTCGACGGGCATCCCGTACCTCAACCGCATCCCGGCGCTCCACTGGCTCTTCGGCACGGAGACCGAAGAGAAGGAGCGCGTCTTCCGGGTCATCACCGTCCATGGCGAAATCGTCCATCCCGAGGGTTGAAGCCGGGGATCGGGACACAGGAAAGGAGCATTCAGATGAAGAACAAGGTCATTTTCGCATGGGTGGCGCTGGCGGTTGCGGGCGCGGGCGCGGACCAGACGCTGACGCACAGGGCCGCGTTGACGGAGGGCCGCGCGCAGAACGGCAGGCCGGGCGGCGAGTACGCGGCGAGCTCGGTGCAGGCGCAGCTGCGCGTGGACGTGAAGGAGGGCGAGGACGCGGTCCGGTTCGTCCGCGACAACAGCGACCCCTACGTCCTGACGAAGGTCTACCGGCTCAGGCACGCGAACCCCTACGCGGTACGCGGCTATCTGCTCGCCGCGGTGTCCGGCGTGAAGAGCTCGGCGAGTCCCGTGAACGTGGACGCGCTCCGCTTCAACGACGGGCAGGGCGTCCTGCTCGTCTCCGCCGAGGACTACCGCTTCGCGGCGGACGGGAAGGGCGAGAGCATCGACGCGCTCGTCGCGAAGCTCGACCAGCCGAACATCCACACCTGGAGCGGCAAGCCCCGCTACGTCTACTATCCGAAGTTCCAGACCGCGGCGAACCTGAAGGAGATGCTCCAGAACGTCGGCGCGAGCGGAAAGGACAAGGAGTTCGCGAACGGCATCGACATGGTCCAGGCGGACGCGCAGCTCAACGCGCTGTTCTTCTCCACGCCGCACTGGAGCCGCACGGCCATCGAGGACCGGCTCGCCGAATACGACCGCCCGATCCCGGAGCTCCGCCTCACGTACCGCGTGATCGAGGTCTCCTCGGAGAACGACGAGCGCCTCGGCAACGACTTCCAGAGCTGGAAGAACGCGCATGCCGGGGAGGCGTTTTCGGCGGGCTTCCGCGCGCGGGACGGATTCTCCTCCACCTTTGCGGGCGGGGTCGAGAACTCGGGGGCGCGGCGGACGCAGTTCTACAACCTGAGCCCGAAGTGGGGGACGCGCTATCTCGACTTCCTCTCCGCCACGGGCCGCGCGAAGACCGTGACGGAGGGAACGCTGCTCGCCCAGAACGGGACGACCGCGAAGGTCGTCTCCGAGAACGGACTCTTCACCGTCGCCGCGGACAAGTCCGCGCCGGTCAACGGATTCCGCTTCGAGCTCGAGGTGACCCCGGTGATCGGACTGAAGGCCGCGGACGTTCCGGTGAAGGTCGTCTCGACGAGTCTGATCGGTTGGAATTCGGACGGCACGCCGCGGCTCGCGAACAGCGAGGTGAAGACGGAGGTCTCGGTCGGGCTGGACGGCAAGGACTTCGCGATCGGCGGCGTGACGCGCAGCGAGACCGTGACGAGCGACGCGGGCGTGCCCCTGCTCAAGGACATCCCCTGGGCCGGCCGGCTGTTCTCCAATGCATCCGAAGGCGTCAGGAAGTCCGAGCTCGTCGTGCTGGTCACGGCCTCCTATTCCGCGCCCGACGACGCCTACCGCTACGCCCAGAACAAATAGGGTGCGCCTATGGCCAATGTGCATCCATTCCGATTTCCCTATGAACGGCGGGTGTGCGATAATGGTCGCGTAGCAAGGAAAGGAGTCTGGACATGGCGGAGAAGGTGACGGCGAAGACCTGTGGTTTCAGCTGCTCGGAATGCGGGGTGCGGAACTGCTTCCACAAGGACAAGAAGTATCCGGCATTCTGCCTGACGGAGCGTTTCGCGGATGCGGCCGCGCGGACGAAGGAGCTCTACGGCTCGGACGGCGTGGACGCGAAGCTCGCCCGCGCGGCGGCGGAGATCGAAGGGGAGTACTACGGGCGTCTGACGCGGCTGGAGGAGACCATTCGGTTCGCGCAGAAGCTCGGGGTCCGGCGGCTCGGCATCGCGTCCTGCGTCGGACTGCTCGACGAGGCCTCGAAGTACGCGGAGATCGTCCGCCGGGCCGGCATCGAGACGCGCACGGTGATCTGCAAGGTCGGCGGGATCGACAAGCTCGAGATCGGCCTCGCGGACAACCTGAAGATCTGCCCCGGCTGCAAGGAGTCGTGCTGCAACCCGGTCCTCCAGGCGCAGGTGCTCAACGAATGGGGCGCGGACCTGAACGTGGTCTTCGGCCTCTGCGTGGGGCATGACGCGATCTTCTCGCGGCACTCCGCGGCGCCGGCCATCGTGTTCATGGTCAAGGACCGCGTCCTCGCGCACAACCCGGTCGCCGCGATCTACACGTCGCACTTCTACTACACGCGCGTGAACGACCCGGCG
>JAEDMN010000261.1 GCA_016302985.1 Kiritimatiellia bacterium
GCCGCGGAGCTCCCACATGGCCCAGCCCATGCCGCGCTCCTTCCAGAGGCGGAGGTAGTCCTCGAGCCAGTTGAGCGCGAGCGCGTGCGGCGTGTAGCAGTAGCAGCCGAACTCGCCCGCCATCGCGAACAGGCCCTTCGCGCACGGCTCGTCCCAGTCGCCGAGCTGCTTGCGGTAGAGGTACTCCATGCCCGGGTTGTCGTAGCGCGGCTTCGGGGCGTCCGCCGCCGCCACCGCGGCGAACGGGGCCGCCGCGTCGAAGCCCTGGAAGGCCTGCACGAAGTTGGCGGGCTTCCCCCACTCGCTCCCGACGGAGATCTCCGCCTTCTTCGCCCCGTCCGGGGACGACACCGCCACCGTGCCGAGGTTCATCCAGTCGCCTTCGACGACTTCGAAGGACAGCTCCTTCGCGCCCTGCGGCAGCGGCAGGACGGTCGTGCCCGTGTAGGTGCCCTGGAAGATCCTCCACTGCGGGTACCAGCTCACGTCCTCCCAGTTCGGCGCGTCCTTCGCCGGCGTGAACACCTCCTCGGCGACCGTCCGCCCGTCCGCCGCGCAGCGCACCTTCACGCGGCCGGAGACGCGGCCGTATGTCACGGACACCGTGCAGGGCGGCAGGTTCGAGACGACGAACGGCGTGCGCATGTCGGGCTTGCCCGGGCCCGCGAGGATGCCCGACGGCGTGTCCAGGCGCAGCGGCCACACCGGCTTCGCGCGCGGCGTGCCGACCCAGGAGGCCAGGTAGTGCGAGACGGACATCGGCGTGTAGCCGCGCGTGGAGAGGCCGACGCCCGGCAGGTTCATGAGGGACTGCACGGGATGGCGGCCGTACGAGAGGCCGTCCGCGAGGATGAAGCGCGTCGGGTCCTCGCGGCGGATCGCCTCGATCAGGATCTTGCCGACATGGCCGTAGACCTCGTCGGGCACGGCCGGCGGCTCGTTGAAGAGGTTGAAGCTGAGCTGCTCGTTCGGGATGCCGCGGTAGCGGCGCGCGAACATCGCCCAGTGCTTCGCCGCGACGCGCTGCGTCTCGGGGTCCGTGAAGAGGTCCGTGCCCTCCTGCGGACGCGCCACCGTGTAGCCCGGCGCGCGGTGCATGCAGAGGTGCACGTGGATGCCGTACTTGCGGCCAAGCGCGATCGCGCGGTCGATCACCTGCAGCGCGGACTCGTCGAACTGCTCCCAGTCGCCGTCCTTGATCCAGAAGCGGTAGTCCATCGGCAGGCGCACGAAGTTGAAGCCCCAGTCGCGGATCATCTGGAAGTCCTCTTCGCGGAACTCCTTCGGCTTCGAATCCGGACCGCCCTTGATGAACATCTCGAGCAGGTTGAAGCCGCGCCAGCGCACGGACGGGCGCCAGGTCGCGACGGGATTGAGCGCGGCCTCGGCCAGCTTCACCACGTGCCGGCCGGCCCCGACCTCGCGCACCTGCCCCGCGAACTCGATGCGCGCGGGCGCGGGCGTCTCGACCGTGAGCGTCTCGTTGTTCTCGACGAGCACCTTGACCGGGCCCTTCGCCGTCGGCACCATGCCCTCGACGCGCTTGAGCGAACCGACGCACGGACGGACGCGGATCTTCGCGAAGCCCGGCTCGAGCGGCGTCACGCCGAGCACGTAGCGCGAGATCACGTTGATCGGCGGCGTGCCCCACGCGTGGTTGAGGTCGAGGTTGCCCTTGTACTTCGGCGCCCAGGCCTCCATCGTGATCGTCGCGCCCTGGTCGAGCATGCCGAGCCAGCTGCGGTCGCCCGCGGAGGTGATCAGCTTCAGCGCCTCGTCAGGACAGCCCGCCTCGAAGAACGCCTCGAGCAGGTACTGCGCGAAGTAGACGCTGCAGGCCATGCCGCGGGACTTGAGGTGCGCGACGACGCCCCTGCGGCGTTCGCGCGGCACGAGGCCGAACGCGAGCGCGGCGGCGTTCGCGTGCAGGGACGCATGGTCCGTGCCTTCGCCGTCCACGTAGACGCCGCGCGCCTTGTCGCAGAAGGCCTTCTGGTAGGCCGCGTACACGGCCTTCGCGCGCGCCGCGAAGCCCTCGGCGTCCCCGACCTTGCCGAGCGCGCGGGCGATGTCCGCCATCTCGAGCAGGTTGCGGTAGTAGAACGCGTTGACGACGGCGTTGACGTCCTTGAAGACGAAGCCGTCCCGCTCGTGGTTCGGCCAGTCGACGATGTCCGCGGCGCCCTTGTCGTTGCAGAGGCCGCCGTTCTTCCGCTCGCCGCCCGTGAGCAGCAGGCCGTCCGCGCGGCGGAACTTCTCGAGCAGCTTCTCGTTCTTCAGCTGGCCGTAGAACTTCGCGAGCGAACGCGTGTCGCCCGTCCACATCCAGTCCGCCCAGGCCATCTTGATCGAGTGCTGCTTCCACTCGGTCGGCCAGGTCGGGTGCTGCATCAGGTACTCGTGGCTCGCGCGGGCGAGCGAGTAGTCGGAATGCACCGCGTAGTCGCCGAGCTGGTTCAGGTAGGCGTCCGCCTCGTAGGGGATGCGCTCGCGGTCGCCGTCCACGTAGAGGCCGGCGAAGGAGGTCGCGAGGATCGAGTGCTTGCAGAGGTCGTAGACCTTCACGAGGTTCGCGTCGTCGCAGGCGAAGGACGACTCGGACATGTCGATCGGGTAGTTGACCGCGACCATCCGCACCGTGTCCCCGTTCACGGGGAACGGCGCCCTGAAGACCTCCGCGTAGCGGAACGGCATGATCACCCCATGCTCGGCCGGGATCAGGATCGCGCCGCCCTCGCGTCCACCGGACGTGTTGCGCCTGTCGGCGACGAGCGGGACGCGGTGGACGCCGTCCGCCTCGATCTTCCCGACGATGCGCGCGGCGCGGATCGTCGCGCCGGGCTTCATGTTGACGCTGCCGTCCTTCTTCACCAGCTCGCCCAGGCGGACCTCGTACTCGCCCCGCGTCCCGGGCGGCGGCGTGAACTCGAGGAAGCCGAACGCCTCCTTGCCGAAATCGACGAGGGACCGCCCCGCGATCGGGTTCGTCACCGCGGCCGGCGCCACGCGCCGCTGCACGGTCTTCTTGTAGTCGTAGGGGTCACCAGCCGCGGCGCAGGACAGCGCCGCGAACACAAAGGTCGCCAGGAGGATTTTTCTCATGGCGCCATTATACCACATGCCGGGGCGCTGGCGGATCCTGTCTGGCACGGCGCGTCGTGCCTGAAGTCAACCCTCGAGCGAGTTCTGCAGCTCCTCGAGCTCGGTCGCGGCCTTCTCCCAGTCCTCGGTGTAGCGGTCGATCTCGAACTGGAGCGTGCGGACCTTGCGGTTCACCTCGCCGAAGTCGGTCGTGGGCTTGGGATTGAAGAGCTCCTCGGAAGCCGCGTCGAGCGCGGCCTGCAGCTCCTCGATCTTCTTCTCGCACGTCTCGACCTTCTTCTTCAGCGCCTTCGTCTTCGGCGCCAGCTTCGCACGCTCGGCCGCCCGCTGCTGGCGCAGCTCCCTGGACGTCAGGCGCGGCTGGCCGTCCGACGCGACCGCGGCGGCCGCGGTCTGCGCCGCGACGGGCTTCGCCGTTCCGGCCAGCATCTGCGCCTTCTTCTCGCAGTAGTAGTCGTAGCCGCCGGGGAACTGGCGGATGCCCTCGCGCGTGATCTCGAGGACGGACGTCGCCACGGCGCGCACGAACTCGATGTCGTGCGAGACGAGCAGGATCGTGCCCTTGTACTGCTGCAGCGCCTCCTGGAGCAGGCGGCGCCCGTCGAGGTCGAGGTGCGTCGTCGGCTCGTCGAGCAGCAGGAAGTTCGGCGCCTGCAGGAAGAGGCGCAGAAACGCGAGGCGGATCTTCTCGCCGCCGGAAAGCACGCCCGCCTGCTTCTCGACGTCGTTCTCGTCGAAGCCGAACGCGCCGAGCTGGTTGCGGAAGTTCTTCTCGCCGGAGAGGTTGGTGCCGCCCTGCCACGCGTTCTTCGCGACGCGGTAGACCGTGAGGTCCGGCGGAATCGTCTCGGCGAGCTCCTGCGACAGGTAGCCGGGAATCACGTTGTGCCCGATGACGGCCTTGCCGGAGGTCGGCTGGCGCGCGCCCGCGATGATGCGCATGAGCGTCGACTTGCCGAGGCCGTTGTAGCCGATCAGCG
>JAEDMN010000262.1 GCA_016302985.1 Kiritimatiellia bacterium
CGGGACATCCGCAACCACCGGTTGTCCATCCCGCGCGCCGGGGGCCGGCGCGCAACCCAACCGCACGGGCCTCTACCGCCTCGCCACGCGCGGCCTCTTCGACGCGATCGTCTCGGACCGCCGCGTCAGCGGAGGAAGATCGTGCTGCCCGCCGGGACGAGGCGCACGGCGTCGCCGACGCGCGACACGCGCCAGGCGGCCGAGAGGGGCGCGCCGTCGAGGCCCGTCGCCGCAAACGCCGGCTCCGCCGCGCCCGCACACGTCGCGCGCGGCAGCTGCGCCAGGACGCGCCCGCCCTTCAGGCGCGCGGCGTCCACGCGGAACGTGATCGCTTCGTCGCGCGCCGACCACGCGCCGGACACGACGAGCGGCGCATCGCCCAGCGTGACCTCGCCGAACGCGGCGACGGCCCCGTCCGCCGCGTTCACGGCGCCCGCGCCCGCAAGGACGAGCGGGGAGAGGAAGCACACAGACGGATGCCCGGCCCGGAGGGCGAGCGACGCATCCGCGCCGAGCGCCACGGACGCAAAGGCGGCCACATTCGTCCCCGGCACGTCCAGATTCACCGTCGCGGCGGCGCCCGCGTCCACCGAAAGGCGCTGCGGGAAGGCGCGCGCCGCATCCATTTCCTTGACGGCGATGTCCGTCACGCGCGTCGTCGTGGCGGGGCCCCAGGTGGACGAACCGCCCAGGAACGCAACATACACGGGGGCGTTCCACTCCGCCACGTCCGGGTACGTGCGCGCCGTCTCGTAGACGGCGCCGCAGGAGCAGACCGCGCGCACCGTGAACGTGTCCTCGCCGTTGAAGACGAGGGAATACGTGACGGGGTGGTTCAAGCTGTGGTGGATCCGGTGGACGTTGGAGGCGGCCGCGTCGAGCCCAAGCGCGCTTCCGTTATGGCTCCATTCAAGCCTGTTTTCCCAGAGGTAGTGGCAAAAGGCCACGCAGCGGTCCATCTTTGGAGCGAGAACGCCCTGCTCGTTGTTGAGTTTTTCGGGGTCGGGCGTGAGGACGACGCCCAGCCCCTCGGCCCAGTCGCCTGTGAGGTTGGCGTCGAGCCGCTCCGTGAAGGAGACCTCGAACGGGACCTTCGCGCCTATGCCCGTCTTCAGGACGGCGTAGCCCTTCTGCAGCTTGTTGGTCGAGAAAAGAAGGCCCGGGTCGGCCGTCAGCCAGGCATCGCCGCTGAGGCGCCACGTCTCCGCCGACGGCGCATGCGCGGCGGGATCCTTGTCTTCATGCTCGCCCCAGACGAAGCCCGCGAAGTCCGAGAACGTCTGCTCGGCGTAGGGGACGGTATTCCCTTCGTTCGGGTCGCCCCAGTTGCCCGTGCCGCCCGAAAGGCCGATGAGGCGCGGCGCGTTGGCGTCCGTCAGACCAGTCCCCGTGAAGCACTGCGCGAAGTCGTAGGCCGCGTGCCACGTCTTCCCCTCCTGCCGCATCGTGACGTCCATCACGCCGTTGCGCATCGTGACGGCGAAGGCGATGGGCCGCGTCAGCGTGATTCCGCCCAGGCCGCCGCCAAGCTCCGAATAGTCGGTGTCGGCGGCACACAGACCCGCCTCCGCATTGTTCACGAGCCACGCGAAGCCGACCGCGTTCCCGTTGCCGCGATAGATGTAGCAGCGGAAGCCGTAGGCGTCGGAGGGCTGGCCGTAGGGATGCATGGCATAATCGTACCCCGCCGCATTGTTCGTGGCCGTCAGGAAGAAGGCAAAGCCCTCGGCCCAGGCCGCCTTGCCAGCCCACCGGTTCTGGGTCGGCGTCCAGGTGAAGGAGAGGTCGAAGGCCGAAGTCTTCGTGAACACGTGCCCCGTGTAGAGGGCGGCGTTGCGCTGTTGTCCACCGTCATCAGTGAGGACGAGGTTGCCGTCGTCGTTCACATACGCGATATGTCCCGAACTCCATGCCGGCACATCGCTCCGCCCGCCCAGAACCCAGGCCTCCGCGTCCGTCCACGGCTTCAGCGGCGTGCCCGCACGTTCCAGGAACGTCTTACTCGGAACCATGAGCGCCGCGCCGTCGCCGAGCGCGATCTCCGCCGCCGCGCCCTCCCCGCGCGCGTAGGCGTCCCACGTCGCCGCGTCGCCGGCCAGGCGCACCGTGCCCGCGAACCGCTCGGTTCCCTTGAGCGTCGGCGCGACGAGCGTGCCCGCGCCCGTGAAGGCATAGGCGGGGTCGGCGGCGGCGCTCTCGAACGTCGCGCCGGCGGGAATCTCGACCGTGCCCGTGAAGTCGTCGGCGAGCCGTCCCGCGAGGTCCGTCCCCACCGTGCCCGCGCCCGTCACCGTGAAGGCGGTGTCCGCGCCGAGGTTCGCCGACGCGGCGCGCGCATCGGTGCAGAGTTCGATCTTGCCGTTAAAGCCGGCAAAGCACGCCGCGTCGACCGCAAGCGTGCCCGAGCCGACCGCGAGCACCGCGCCCGCGCCGCCCGTCACCGCGCCAGTGAGCGCGGACGCCTCGCCGGCGGCGAGCGCCAGCGCCTGGCCGTCTTCCAGCGCGAGCGTCGCGCCGGCGGCGAGGTCGAGGCGCGCGAACGCGACGCCCTTCCAGAAGGCGTCGCCGCGCGTCAGGGGTCCCGCCCCGCCGAACACCTTGCCCGCCAGGCGGATGGACATGCCGTCGCTCCCCCAGATTTCGCCGAAGAAGAGATCCAATGCGTGGAAGCCGCGCGCAAGCGTGCGCGTCGCCCACACCGTCTTGCATTGGGCGCGCTCGAAGCACTCTTCGCCGTCCAGGTAGACCTGCCCGTAGTCGTCGGCGTAGAGGCACGCCCGGACCTTCTCATCCTGCGGCATCAGGAAGAGCGTCCGCGCCCACGCCATGTAGGAGTCCTTCCACTGCCAGGCGGCGGGGAACCAGACGTTGGACAGCGCAAAGGGCTTCTCCTTCGAGAAGACGGTGAGGACGCGGTTCGTCTCCACCGTCTTGTCGAGCCCCGCCCAGACCGCCTCGAAGTTCGCGTGGGGCGTGTGCGTCGCCCAGATGTTCCTGACCTCGTCCTCGGTTCTCCCGCCTGCGAAGACGAGGACGCCGTGGCGCTGGGCCGCCGGACTCTCCACGATGCGCGCACCCGCGCCGGCGGCAACCGCGACGGGGCCGAACGCGCCGGGGGCCTCCCAGTCGCCGTTGCCCGCGAACACCGCCTCGCCCGCCGTCACGACGACGCGGCCCGGATGGAAACCCGGCGCGGCGCGGAGAGTCAGGGATCCCGCGCCCGTCTTTTCAAGGGTCGCTCCCTCGTCCACCGCCACGGCGAACGCGGCGGCGGCGGCCACGTCGAACGTGAGGTGCGTCCCCTCGCCCTGCACGCGCACCGTGCCCGTGAAGTCCGTCGGCGCGGCAAGCGTGGCAGACGCGGTAAACACGGCGTCATCGCCCGCGCCGGGCGGGGTGTTCCCCTCCCAGTTCGCGCCCGTCGTCCACTGGCCGTCGCCGGCCTCACCCGTCCATGTCGCCGCCATCGAGGCACCGGCGCACAGCGCCGCCGCCAACATGCATACGCACTTGATCTGCATGGCAATCACCCTTCAAAACTTCAAATTTCTGTTTCCACGATGGCAATAGGATAGCAGAACGGTCATCCTCTGTCAACGAGGGAGAGGTGTAACTGCAAATCCAACACGATTACGTGCTTATTTTTTTGCAGAAAATAGGCACATCAAAAGATTCCTTCAAGCAGGAAGCCGAGGGTTTTCCGCCGAGGGGTTCTTCCGCTGCGAGTAGACGGGGGCGAGGGCGTCGTGGATGCGCTTGTAGGTGGCGTAGAGTCCGTCGTACTTCGCCGCGGCCGCGGGATCGGGGTCGATCGTGCGGTCCACGTGCAGGCAGGTCGCGACGGCGTCCTTGACGTCCCTAAAGACGCCGACGCCCGTGCCCGCCAGCAGGCACGCGCCGAAGGAGGCGTCGCCGGGCGTCGGCACCGCGACGGAGCAGTTGAAGACGTTCGCGACGATTTCGCTCCAGAGCTTCGAACGCGCGCCGCCGCCGATCAGGAAGATGCGCTTCACCGGCAGCTGCATCTCCTTCAGCGTGCCGTAGCAGTCCCGCAGCGAGAACGCCACGCCCTCGAGGAGCGC
>JAEDMN010000038.1 GCA_016302985.1 Kiritimatiellia bacterium
TATCGTATTTTGGGCTCCGCAAGAGAGGAAATTCCCAAAAGTTGAATACTTAAATATTTTACTGGGACTCGCCATCACAGCACCTTCGCAAGCCAGTATTTACAGGGGTTTCGTCCCTATTTGAATTGTTAAGGCGTTTTGACAATGCATGTACGGCCGAACAATAACTTGACAAGCTACCGCCTCCTCGCAGCCAATGTCCATCGTTCGGACTCTGATTTCTGTCTCTTTTTTTGTTGTTCATAGGATGTCCTTTCACAATGGTAGAACACACACAGATTCTACTTCTTACCGCACCCTTGATTCTTCGCCTCTTGGTCTGAATCCGAAAAGAAGTGCGCCTGAAACCGTGAGCCGACTTGCGTCAGCGTCCCGTTTTCAGGCGCTGTTTGCTATCCTACCCTTTCTTGAACCCCACAAGTTCGGAAAGGGAAATCATGCAAACTATTCCATTGTACCAAACCACGGGCATCAGCGACTTCAAAATCAGGCGGATCCGCACCGTCGCCAGAAGCGGGAAGACCGTCGAGATCGAAGGCCTGGACGAGTGCCGCAAGACCATGAAGCGCGAGGAGCGCCTGCTGGACAGGGGGTGCGGAGGCCGTCGGCTCATCATCACCATCGAGCGCAAGGACGCCGTCTGCCCTGACTGCGGAAGCGAACGCGCGAAGTACTACAAGGCCCAGATGCGGCTCATCCAGTGCCACGGCTTCGGCCGGCTCAAGGCGTACGTCGAGGTCGACGTGCACCGGATCTACTGCCCGGACTGCGGGGAGATGTCCTACGAACACCTGCCGTTCCTCGCGAATCCAAGGGCGAGGATGACCCGAGCCCTCGAGAAAGAGGTCGTCGCCATGCGACGCAGGATGTCGATCACGGACGTCGCCGAGACCTACGGCCTCTCGCGCAGGACCGTGCGCGGCGCGGAGATACGCGCGCCTGAAGCGACTGCTGACAAAGACGAGAAAACAAATCCGGCGCGTGTAGACAACCGGTTCGCAATCCTGTTCGCAAGTCGTCTCGCGACCCGAAACGACGCGGATGCCGACGCAATGAAACGGGCCTCTCATGCCAAAAGTTCATTGCGTCGGCATCCGGAAACGGAGTTCGGGTTGTGAACGGCCTTGTGAATGGGATTGTGATACGGGTTGTCTATGCGCGACGCACCGCTGAAACGGGTCTCAAGCTGCCGTCAAGAACGCCTTTTCGGATTTACCACAAGACTCTAAAATAAAGGGGAGAAGCGCACTTCTCCCTTTCGGCATCTTGGATTGGTGAACGATGAGGGACTCGAACCCCCGACCTTGACCGTGTAAAGGTCCTGCTCTAACCAACTGAGCTAATCGTCCAAAGGAAAGCCGCAGTATATCAAAACCGCGGGGCGGGTGCGCTTACGAATCGTAGAAGACGGCGCCCTTGTCCGTCACGATGCGCTCGGCGACAGGATAGGCGAAGCACGGGGCGTCCTCGAGGCGGGAGACGAACTGCGCCGCCTCCCACTTCGCCATCGCGAGATCGTGCAGCCGGAAGTTTCCGCAGTTGACCGCCGATGCGCCGGGGATCTCCCCTTCGTAGTCGCGCAGATGGCGGAAGGCCGCCAGCATCAGGGGCAGAAGGTCCTTCTCCGGATCCGGGGCGCCCTTCATGATCAGGTAGCAGCCCGTGAGGCAGCCCATCGGACCCCAGTAGACCACCTGGTCCTTCCACTGCGGATCGTTGCGCAGGAACGTCGCGACGACATGCTCGACCGTGTGCATCGCGTTCGGATGGATCGCGGGCTCCGTGTTCGGGAACTTCATGCGGATGTCATACGTCGTCACGGTCTCGGCGCCGAGGGTGTCCGTACGGGACACGTAGATGCCAGGCTTGATGAGCGTGTGGTCGACCTGAAAAGAAGGAATGAGATCCATTGTTCAGCCTTTGTAGAACGCGGGGATGGCGGCGGAAAGGGACGCGAGGGCGACCTTGAGGTTCGCAAGGTACTGGTCGGTCGTGGAACCGGAGCCGGCGACGTCCGAAACGGACTTCACCATGCGGCAGCGGACGCCCGCGCGCAGCGCGACGTGGGCGATCGCGGCGCCCTCCATGTCGCGGAGGTCGGCCTTCACGTCGTCCACGAGGAACGCGTGGTCCGTCTTGGAGTCGTTGAAGCGGTCGCCCGTGCCGAGCACGGCCTGCGGAAGCGCGCCCGCGACGGCGAGCGGAATCTCGCGGTCCGCGTACTCGTTCAGCGTGCCGACCTTCGTTCCGTTGATCTGCGCGAGGTCGAAGTCGTACTGCACGGCGGCGCGGACCTGGTAGACCTCCGCGACCTGCATCGGCGCGTGGAGCGCGCCCGCAACGCCGGCGTTGAGGACCTCCTCCGGCTCGAAGAGCGAGAGCGCAAGCTGCGTCGCGGCGGCGGCGTTGGACTTGCCGATGCCGGAGACGACGACCGCGGACGGTTCGCCGTCCATCGTACCGCGGACGACGCGGCGGCCGAAGACGGTGGACTCGGACACGTCGGCGAAGTGCGCCGTGATGGCGGCCGCCTCGTTGTCCATCGCGATGACGAAGACCTTCCTGCAGGTCATGTGAACAGGACCTCCTGTCCGTGGAACATGAAGTTGCCGCCGACGACGTACTGCATCGCCGTGGGCGAGAAGCGGTCCTGCACCGTGATGTGCAGGTGGCCCGCGAGAATCGCCTTCAGCAGCGGCTCCGTCTTCAGATAGGCGATGAAGTCGCGCGTGACGACGTCGCGCTGCTGGACGAGGTAGTCGCCCGTGGCCTCGGGCACGGGGCCACCGACGAACTTCTTCCCCGGCCGCCAGAACTTCATGTCGGCGCGCCAGATGTGCTCGCTCATGAACGGCACGTGCATGCAGAGCACGATCGGCAGACCCTTCGCGACCTCGGCCCTGAAGCGCGCGACCTGCGCCGCCGTCACGTAGCCGTAGACGTCGTCGAGCGTGACGAAGTTGACGCCGTTCACGACCGTGGACTGCAGGGAGATGTCGAACGGGTAGGCCGCGGCGACCTCCTTGCGGGAGCGGTCCTTGTACGCCTCGCTGTTCTCCGCCTTCTCGAGCCACATGTAGCGGGAAAACTCGTGGTTGCCCATCGAGCCGCACATGCCGGGGCCGAAGTACTTCTTCACGAGGTCGAAGTTCGCGCGGCTCTGCCAGTCGATCAGGTCGCCCGTGTGGACCACGTAGTCGACGTTCAGCTTCGCCCAGGCGAGGGAGTCGCGCAGCGCCTCCTCCTGCCGGCCGCCGAAGGTCTGGGTGCGGACCTCCTTCAGCTTCTGCTTCTTCGCGTCCTCGTCCGGGTAGGCCTCGGTGAAGTGCGTGTCGGAGATGTGCAGCACGGAGAACGGCTTCTCGAGGCCGATGTGCACATGCTGGTAGGCGAGCACGAGGCGCTCGAAGTTGCCGCGCTTCGGGAAGACCGCGGGGGCGTCCGCGAAGGACGGCAGGGACGCGGTGGCGACGAGCCCCCCGAAGGAGGCGAGGAAGGAACGGCGGTCAAGCATGGGACTCGTCCAGTTTGCGGTGGATGACGCGCTTGGCCTTGCCCTCGTTGCGGGGCAGGGCGCCGATCGGGAAGACCTCTCCCTTCGGCAGGAACCCGAGGCGCTCCTTGAGGTGCTTGGCGACGGTATGGCCGGTGACACCGGGCTCGGTCTCGACGTTGACCGTGACGTCCGTCATGCCGTTGCGCTCCTCGAGGATGATCTGGAACTCGTCCTTCACGCCCGGAATCTCCATGAGCGCCTGTTCGACCTGGCGCGGGTAGAAGTTCACGCCCTTGACGATCAGCATGTCGTCCGTGCGGCCCGTGATGCGGTCGATGCGGAGCGACGTGCGGCCGCATTCGCACTTCTCGCGGCTCACGATGCGGGAGATGTCGTGCGTACGGTAGCGGATGATCGGCATCGCCTCGCGCGTGAGGGAGGTGATGACGACCTCGCCGTACTGACCGTCCGGGACGGGCTGGCCCGTCACGGGGTCGACGATCTCGGTGATGTACTGGTCGTCCCACTGGTGCAGGCCGCAGTGGAACTTGCAGTCCTGGCCGGAGGTGCCGATGCCACCGGTCTCCGTCATGCCGTAGATGTCGAAGCACTCGATGTGCAGGCGCTTCTCGATGCGCTGGCGGAGCTCGTCCGAGAACGTCTCGGACCCGAAGATGCCCACGCGCAGGGACGGGATGTCGTGGTCGCCCGACTCCTCCGCGTCGAGCATCTCGATGATGCGCGGCACATAGGAGACAACCGAACAGAACCCCTTCACGCCGAAATCGCGCATGAGCTTGATCTGGCGCACCGTGTTGCCGCTCGAGGCGGGCACGCAGAAGAGCCCGGCCTTGCGGCAGCCGTGGTAGCAGCCGAAACCACCGTTGAAGAGACCGAACGTCGGCATGATCTGGAACGCGTCGCCCGCCTCGAGGCCGGCCATCGTGAAGCAGCGGGCCATGCAGTCGGCCCACTGGTTCAGGTCGTTCTTCGTGTAGGCCATGACGACGGGCGTGCCCGTGGAGCCGGACGACTGGTGGAACTCCAGGAGCTCCTTGCGCGGCACCGTGCTCATCTGGAGCGGGTAGGCGTCGCGGAAGTCGTCCTTCGTGAGGAACGGGATGCGCTTCAGGTCGTCGAGCGACTTCACGTCCTCCGGGCTGCAGAAGCCGCGGCTCTGCAGCAGCTTGCGGCTCCATTCGCTCATCCATACGCGGCGGAGAGACTTCTGCAGCCCCTTCAACTGGACGTCCGCGTACTGGTCGCGGCTCATCGTCTCGGCTTCACGGTTCCAGAATTTCATCATTCGCTCCGGTTTTCGGACCTCGCCCCGCGAATCACTTCGCGGCCGCGGCGCGGCCAAGTTCAAAGGCCTTGCGGTTCAGGTCGAGCAGCTTGGCCTTGGGCCCCGTGAAGCTTTCCTCCAGCGCCTGGAGCCACTGCGACTCCTTGAACGGGGTCAGGGCGGACAGCGCCCCCGCGACGACCATGTTCATCGTGCGGGCGTTGCCGACTTCCTCCGCGATCTTCTGGGCGTCGACGACGACCGCGGTCGGGAAGGCCTTCGCGAGGCGCGCCTCGAAATCCGTAACCGGCTGCTGGAGTCCGCTCGAGACGGTCACCGGCACCAGGTCGACGTTGTTCATCAGCACCTTGCCGTCCTTGGCGAGGAAATGCTTCCAGCGGAGCGCCTCGAGGCGGTCGAACGCGACGAGGATGTCGCTCTGGCCCTCGGGGATGATCGGGGAGAAGACCTCGGTGCCGAAGCGGACGGACGAGATCACGCTGCCGCCGCGCTGGGCCATGCCGTGGATCTCGCTCTTCTTCACGTCCATGCCGGCGATCGTCGCCGTACGGGCAAGCATGTTCGCGGTGAGCAGGATGCCCTGCCCGCCGACGCCGACGAGGGAGACGTTGACGGTCTTCATCACCGGGCCCTTTCGACGGTGAGTTCGGGATCCAGCGTGCGCAGCTTCGACTCGATCCCTTCCTTGAGCGTCATCATCGCGTACGGGCAGCTGCCGCAGTGGCCGACGAGCTTCAGCGTGACGACCTTGCCTTCCATCTTCACGAACTCGAGGTCTCCACCGTCCTGCTGGAGCATCGGACGGAGTTCGTCGAGCATCGCCTTGACCTGTTCTTCAAGCATCTCAGTTCTCCTGTTAAATAGTTGTCGAATTATACCATTTATTCAAAGCGGATGGAAGCCGCACGACCGTGGGCGTCGAGGCCCTCGACCTGCGCGAACGCCTCGATCGTGGACTTCGTCTGCGCGAGGTCGCCCTGCGTGAAGGCGACGTACGAGTGGCGCCGGCGGAAGTCGTCGGGGGTGAGCCCGTTGAACATGTTCGCCGCGCCGCCCGTGGGCAGCACGTGGGACGGTCCCGCCACGAAGTCGCCGGCGCTCTCGGGCGTCCAGGCGCCGGCGAACACCGCGCCCGCCGCGCGCACGCCCTTCATGAGCTTCAGCGCGTCCTTGCACATGATCTCGAAGTGCTCGGGGGCGAAGCGGTTCACGAGCTCAAGCCCCTCCGCGAGCGTCGGCGTCACGCAGAAGAGCACGCCGTCGCGGTCGAAGACGCGCTGGATGAGCGCCTTGCGGGAGAGCGTCTCGGTCTGCGCGAACATCTCCTGCTTCACCTCCTCGGCGAATTTCGCGTCCTGCGTCACAAGCAGGGACTTCTCCCAGCCCGAACCGTGCTCGGCCTGCGAGAGGAGGTCGGCGGCGACCCACTTCGCGCTCACCGTGCCGTCCGCCAGCACCGCGATCTCGCTCGGACCCGCGACCTGGTCGATGCCGACGTAGCCGTAGACCTGGCGCTTCGCCGCCGTCACGAACGCGTTGCCCGGGCCGACGATCTTCTGAACCTTCTTCACGGACTTCGTGCCGAACGCCATCAGCCCGATGGCCTGGATGCCGCCGACGCGGTAGACCTCGGTCGCGCCCGCGAGCTTCAGCGCGTAGAGCAGCACGGGGTTCGGCGTGCCCGTGGGACCGGCGGGCGTGCAGGCGACGATCTCCTTCACGCCCGCGGCCTTCGCGAGCGTCACCGTCATCACGCTCGTCGAGGCGAGCGGCGCCGTGCCGCCGGGCACGTACACGCCCACGCGGTCCATCGGGGAGTAGAACTCGCCCGCGGTGCCGCCCTTCGGCGTCGCCATCGTCCAGGGCTGCTTCAGGGACGCCTTCGAGAACTTCATCACGCGCGTGTAGGCGTCCTTCACGGCCTTCTTCAGCGCCGCCGGGACCTGCGCCTCGGCGGCCGCCAGTTCGGCGTCCGTGACGCGGAACTTCTTCTGCGTCAGCTTCGCGCCCTCGAACTTCGCGACGTACTGCGCAACGGCCTTGTCGCCGTCCTTGCGGATCGCGGCCAGCACCTCGGCGGCGGCCTTCTCGGCCTCCTCCGGAAACGCGCTGCGCTCCAGGAACTTCGTGACAACCTTGCTCTGCGGCTTCTGAGCCGACCATTCGACGATGCGGACCATTTGTAACCTCCTGAAATCAGATGCGGATTATACCATATCGGAACGGAACCAGAACGCGCGCGGCTTGGAATAGCCGGCGCCGCGCATGTAGTTGTAGAGCGCGAGCCTGAGCCCCTTCCCGATGCGGTCCCAGTCCGGCGCGCCGGGTTCCCCGAACGGGATCTCGTTGCGCGCGAACGTCCGGCCCTTCCGCGGGGCCGGACCGTCCGGGACGACGATGCCGAACCGCTCCGGCTCCCGCGCGATCGGCGAGTGCACCGTGAGCGCGAAGCGGTGGAAGAACGCGCTCTGCACGAGCCCTTCGCGGAACAGCGCGCGGACGTGTCCGAGCGCGGCGTACGCCTCCTTCTCGGTCTGGGTCGGGAAACCGTACATGAGATAGGCGTGCACCATGATGCCGGCGTCGCGGAAAGCCGTCAGGGCCGCGCGTGCGGACTTCAGGGTGATGCCCTTGTTCATCAGCTTCAGCAGGCGGTCGACCGCGCATTCGAGCCCGCCCGTCACCGCGATGCAGCCGGCGCGCGCCATCAGCCGCGCGAGCTTCGGCGTGAACGACGTATCGAAGCGGACGTTCCCCCACCAGCGGCAGCGGAACTTCCGCCGGAGGATCTCGCGGCTCATCCGCTCGATCAGCGCGGGCGGCATCGCCTCGTCCGTGAAGTGGAAGCCGGGATTCTCCAACCCCGTCTCGCGCGCCAGCGCCTCCATCGCGTCGACGACCGTCTCCGCGGACGGCATCTCGAAGCACTTGATGTAGTCGAGCGTGACGTCGCAGAACGCGCACTTGTGCCAGTAGCAGCCGCGCGCCATCTGGATCTTGAGCCAGCGCCCCGTCGACCAGAGCCGGTGCATCGGGTTCTCGCTCTCGGGAAGGTCCATGTAGCGCGACAGGTCGAGACCCGCGTAGGAGGGCTTCACGAACGCG
Organism: Kiritimatiellia bacterium; assembly: GCA_016302985.1. Taxonomy (GTDB): domain Bacteria; phylum Verrucomicrobiota; class Kiritimatiellia; order RFP12; family UBA1067; genus RUG572. Next base: position 7,908 of record JAEDMN010000038.1, read on the forward strand.
GGAATGCGCTCCGCCGCCGCGCCGAGGAATTCGAGCCAGGGCGCGTAGCCCTCGTCGTACATGACCGCGTCGAAGAAGCGTCCGATCCGCCCGTCGTCCAGGTCGCGCAGCTCCGTGTTCACGTAGCCGCCGCCGAGGACCGTCTCGATCGAGGGATCGAGTCGCTTGACCACCTGGGCGATGCGGAACGCGCCGAGCAGCGTGCCGGGGAACGGACAGGTGACGCCGACGATCCGCCGTCCGCGCGCGGCGAGCAGTCCCGACTCGCGCAGCGCCTCCTCGGTCTTCGCCTCGAGGATCCGGTCGACCGGACTCCGACGGCGCAGCCGACGCAGGACCATGCCGAAGTCCGGCACCGCCACGCCCAGCCGCTCCGCGTAGCGCGAGAAGCCGAAGTCGGGGTCCACGTGGTCGCGGATCCAGAGCGCGAGCTCGTCGATGTACGCCGTGGTCTCGACTTTCGCCTCGTCCGGCAGGCGCGGGTTCTGCAGAATCTCGACCGCCTCCTCCGCGAACGCGTCCCCGTAGGCGCGCAGCACCTCCAGCGCGACCTCGATGGAGAGGTCGCGCTGCGTGCAGGCGTGTCCACGCGCAGAAAGAAACCCCACCAGCGAAGGCGTGGCGGGGTAGGGCGTGTTCAGCTGAACAAACGGTGGTGTCAGGAACAGGATCATTCGGCCGTCTTCGGCGCTTCGGGCGCCGTCGGCAGCGCGACGACCGGGCTCTCGATCACGGCCGCCTTCGCCGCGGGTGCAGCGGGAGCAGCCGGAGTCTCGGGGGCCGGGGCGGGAGCCTCGGCGGGCTTTTCAGCCGGGGCCGGGGCCTCGAGCGCCCATTCCTCGAAACGCTGCTTCTGCTCGACGGGCTTCGCGTAGACGTTGGACTCGTCGACCACCTTCTTGGGCTCGAGCGCGTTCTCGAACGTCGGCAGCGGGCGCGGCGGCAGATCCTCCTTCACGAGGACGCGGCCCTCCTTGCCGGCGGCGTTCTTGACGACCATGCCGCCGACCAGCGCGGCGGCGGCCGCCTTCTGCTGCTCGGTGACGGCCTCGCGGGCGTCGACTGCGGCCTTGGCGGCCTCGTCGACCTCCGCGAGCTCGGCGCGCTGGCCGCGGGCCAGCTTCTCGAGCGGCTTCAGCAGCGGATCGTCGTCCATGATGATCGTGCACTTCAGCGGCTCCTTGATGTACTCCTCGATCTCGGGGATCGCGAAGGACTCGTCCTCGTCCGCGAAGGAGATCGCGATGCCGGTGTTGCCGGCGCGGCCCGTGCGGCCGATGCGGTGCACGTAGTCCTCGGCCTCGTAGGGGAAGTCGAAGTTGATCACGTACTCGATGTCGTCCACGTGGATGCCGCGGCCCGCGACGTCCGTCGCGACCACGATCTTGATCTTGCCGGCGCGGAAGTCCTCCAGCACGCGGAGGCGCTTGTTCTGGTTCACGTCGCCGGAGAGCATCTCGCACTTCACGCCGCGGCGCTCGAGGGACTCGTAGACGTCCTCGGTCGTCGACTTGCGGTTGCAGAAGACGATGGCGCGGGCCTCCGGATGGAGGGAGATGTGGTTGAAGAGGACCTTGAACTTGTCCTCGGCGCGGATCACGTACACGACCTGGCGGACCGTGTCCGTCGCGTTGTGCTCGCTCTCGACCTCGGCCTTGACGGGCTCCTCCATCCAGCGGGACGCAAGGCGCATGACGTCGTCCGTGAGCGTCGCGGAGTAGAGCATCGTGGCGCGCCTGTCCTTCGGGGGCAGGTGGCTCATGATGCGGCTGACGTCCGGGATGAAGCCCATGTCGAGCATGCGGTCCGCCTCGTCGATGACGAGCGTGTCGACCTTCGAGAGGTCCAGCACGTGGCGCTGGCAGAAGTCCAGCAGGCGGCCCGGCGTCGCGACGAGCAGGTCCACCGGCGCGTCGAGGACCTCCTCCTTTTGACGGTCGAAGTCCATGCCGCCGTAGACGGCCAGCGAGCGCAGCCCGCAGTACTTGCCGATCGCGTCCGCGTCCTTGCAGATCTGGATCACGAGCTCGCGCGTCGGGGCGATGACCAGCGCACGCGGGCAGCCGCCCGCCTTCGCGCGGTTCTCCGGCGTGCGGAGGTAGCGCGTGAGGATCGCCACGAGGAACGCGGCCGTCTTGCCGGAGCCCGTCTGGGCCTTGCCCGCGATGTTCTTGCCGTCGAGCGCGTTCTGCAGCGAGAGCGCCTGGATCTCCGTGCAGTACTGGAAGCCCAGGTCCGCGATGCCGTGCATGACCTCCGAGGGGAGGTTGAAGTCGTGGAAGCGCTTCTTGCCCTCGGTCTCCGGCACGACGAACGTCGCCGGATCCCACGCCGCGTGCGCGGCCTTGCGGGCCTCCATCTCCTCGGCGCTGACGACGCCGCCCGGACGCATCTCGTTCGCGGCGGTGTTGACGGGCTTGGGCCCGCGGCGCGAACCGTCGCGGCGACGGTCGCCGTCGCGTCCGCCGCGGTCGCGGCGGCGCTCGCCGTCACGGCCGCTCTGCCCGCGGTCCCCGCGGGGCTGCTGCGAACCGTCGCGGCGCGGCTGGCCGTCCTGGGGACGACGCTCGCCGCGCGGCCGCTGCCCGTCGCGGCGCGGCTGGCCCTCGCCCTTCTGCTGCTGGCCGTCGCGGGCCTGGCCTTCGCGCGGCTCGCCGCCCTGTCCGCCGCCGCCCCTGCGGCCACGCTTGCCCCGACGCCCGCGGCCACCGCCATTCTGCTGCGCGGATCCGCCCTGTGCGCCCTTGGGGCCCTTCGGGGCCTCGGCCTTCCTTCCGGTGACCATCGCCACCAGCTTCTTCAAAAATCCAAAAGCCATGTCTTTCCTTTGAAAACAAAGGGCCGCGCGTGGTAGGCAATGCCCCCGCGGCGGCCCGTGGTTCCGGGGTGGCCGATGCGGCCACCTCCTGTTCGCGATTAACGCTTCGAGAACTGGAAGCGCTTGCGGGCGCCCGGCTGACCGGGCTTCTTGCGCTCCTTCATGCGGCTGTCGCGCGTCAGGCAGCCGGCCTTCTTGAGGGCCGCGCGGTACTCGGACTCCTCACGCTCAGGCGCGCCGTTCGCGGCCGGGATGGTGACCTTCGCGCCAGCCGCCTCGATCGCGCGGGCGAGACCATGGCGGATCGCGCCGGCCTGGCCGGAGCAGCCACCGCCCTTGGCGAACACCACGACGTCGATCTTGGAGAGATCGATGCCGCTGATCGCGACGGGCTGCTTGAGATAGTCACGGAGCGCCTCGGACGTGATGTAGTCCTCGAGGGCGACCTTGTTGACGGTCCACTTGCCATCGCCCGCGACGAGCGTGACGCGCGCGCAGGCGGTCTTGCGACGGCCGGTACCAGCGGAAATAACCTTCTTCGTAGCCATTTCTCAAGTCTCCCTTAGAGCGTGATCACTTCGGGCTTCTGGGCGGCGTGCGTGTGCTCGGGGCCCTCGAAGACCTTGACGCGCGTCATCATCTTGCGCGCGATGTTGTTCTTCGGGAGCATGCCCCAGACGGCCTCCTTGATCATGCGATCAGGGTGCTTGGCGCGCATCTCGGCGGCGGTGAAGGTCTTGAGGCCACCGCGGAAACCGGAGTAGCGCTGATATTCCTTCTGCTCTTCCTTCTTGCCCGTGAGCTTCACCTGCGCGGCGTTGATCACGATCACGAACGCGCCGGCATCGACCGACGGATCGAACGCGGGCGTGTCCTTCGCGCGGAGCTTGTTGGCGATCACGACCGCGAGGCGGCCGAGGACCTGGTCCTTCGCGTCCACGAGGAACCACTTGCGGCTGTCGCCGGGGTTCGCGGGACGGGTGCTTTTCTGCAGCATCTGTTTTTCCTTTTTCTCTGGCTTTGTCCCCCGAAACGGGGATTTGTCCGTGATTTCATCCACGGCTCGTCCGCAGATGTGGGACCGATTTCGTCAACCGATCCCGCTGTGAGCCGCGTAGTTAATCAAAAAGGCGGCCAAATGTCAATAGGCGTCAGTAGATCTTGTTTTCGCAGCCCTTCGCCAGCCGCGCGATGTTGCTGCGGTGCTTGACGATCACGAAGACGCCGAGCAGCGTCACGAGGATGCGCAGCGGCAGCAGCGCGGCCGGCGCGACACAGATCATCGAGACGGGGCAGACCCACACGAGCACGGCGATCGCCGCCGCGGCGAGGATCGAGCCCAGGGAGATGTAGTGGCTCAGCCAGACCGTGAGGACGAAGACGCCGAACGCGGCCAGCACCGGCACGGTCAGCAGGGCCATGAGCATGCCGAACGCCGTCGCCACGCCCTTCCCGCCCTTGAACTTCATGAAGCAGGTCCACATGTGGCCGACGACGGTCATGATGCCGGTCGCGAGCGACAGGTAGGCGAGGGAACCGTCCGCATGGGACTTCAGGAATCCGACCGCGGCCAGCGTCGGCAGCAGGCCCTTGAGGAAGTCGCAGAAGAACGCGAGGAAGCCCCACTTGTGCCCGACCGTGCGGTAGACGTTGGTCGCGCCGATGTTCTTCGAGCCGACGGTGCGCACGTCGACGCCGCGCGCCTTGCCGATGAGGAAGCCAAACGGAATCGCGCCGCACAGGTAGGCGGCGAGCATGAAAGCGGAGTAGACGATGTACGGATTGTCCAGCATGTGATGCTCCTTGAAAGGCCGCCTATTTTACACCATCCGCCCCCGTCCGACAAGCCCGCGGGGCGGTTTCCGGCCGCTACCGCCAGGTCTGCCAGGGGACGAGCTCCGCGCCGGGCGCGGACCGGTCGAGGTAGACGGGCACGTCGAGGCCGGGCACGCGCATCCAGTCCCCCTTCGGCAGGAAGGCCGCCTCCGCCCGGTCGTCCGGCCCCAGCGCCGGCGCGACGAGCAACGCGTCGCCGAGCAGGAACGCGTCGAAGACGTCCCACGTGCGCGGGTCCTCCGGGTTGCGGAAGGCGAGCGGACGCACCACGGGCGTGCCGCGCGCGGCGGCCGCGCGGTTGCACCGCGCGAGGTAGTTGGACAGGGACGCATGCACGTCCATGTACTTCCGGTAGTGCGCCTGCGTCGCGGCGTCGAAGTCGTAGGCGTTGCGGACGAACCCGTGCGTCTGCACGCACGGCGAGAAGGCCGTGAACGCCGTGCCGCGGCGGAAGATCGCCGCCTCGGTCTTCTCGTCCGTCCGCCGGCTGCGCCGCACGACGACGGGCTTCCCGTCGATCTCGCCGTCCGGCTCCGCACGCATGTCCGCGTACTGGTAGCCGGCCATGTCGAAGGTCATGAACGGCACGCCGCTCATGCCCGCGTTGAGCATCGCCAGCACCTGGTCGTCAAGCTTCTCGAACAGCCGCTGCTGGTCGCCCGCCCAGAGGAACGGGTTGCGCTGCGAACCGATGCCGCCGCCGCGCGAGAGGACCATGAAACCGCCCCGCCCCTTCGCCAGCTTCTCCATCTCGCGGTAGAACCTGGAGATGAAGAACGTCGGGTAGGCGTGGTGCACGGCCGTGCCGGCGAAGACGGACGGATCGTGCCACTTGTAGTGCACGGAGACGCCGCCCGGGTTCTCGCCCTCCTCGGGCAGCAATTCGCAGAAGTCGATCTTCACGCCCCGCACGCCGAGGTCGACGAGCTCCTTCCAGATGGTGCCCACGTACCAGTCCCAGAACGCGGGGTGGGTGATGTCCGCCTCCGCGTGCGCCCGCGCCTTCCCCATGTCCGGGTTGATGCCGTGCGAGTAGCGGTCGGGGATACGCTTCGTGTCCGCGACGGCCACCGCGCCGTTCGTCGCGACCGAGACGGAGACGCTGAACTCGTCCCGGTAGCCCGGCGCCTGCACGCTGCAGAGGTCGCCCACGCGCATGTAGACCATCAGCTTGATGTCCCGCTCCGCGAGATAGGCCGCCATCCTCTTCAGCTCGACGCGCTTCCCGGGGTCGGCGTGCAGGTTGATGAAGCCGCCGCCCTCCACGATCACGGCGCGCGGCTTCGCCCCCAGGGCGATGTGCCGCTCCATCATGTCCTTCAGGCCGTGCCCGCGCAGCCGCATCCCGCGGAACTCGCAGGCGAACGGACCCTCCAGGCGCGTGAGGTCGGGGTAGTAGCGGCAGACGACCGGGCCCATGTTCCAGTCCTCGGGCTCGTCCGGCCGCCCGGACAGCGCCGTGTACGCCGCGATCGCGTCGTCGATGCGGTCCTTGGCGAAGAGGTAGGCGTCGATGGAATCCCTGTCGACCTCCATCCGCCAGACGTTCGGCTCCGTGGCGCCGAAGTCCGCGACCATGCCCTCGTAGAGGTTCACGAACACGCCGCCGCCGCGGTGCGTGGTGAAGAACGGCACCGCCAGGTACGTCGAGTCGGAGTTGTTGTAGCCATCGGAGGTGAAGAGGTTGACGCGCTGCCCGCGCTTGTTGAGCCGGTCGAGCCGCTGGCCGAGGCCGAAGACGGGCTCCGCCGCGAGCAGGCGGCCCGAGAGGACGCTCCGCCCGCCCTTCGCCTCCACGCCCCGGACCTCGGTCACGGGCTTCCCGGACGCGGAGAAGACGGATAGCGACCCGTCCGGCGAGATCTCGACGCGCGTGCCGTCCGGCGCCCGGCACACCCGCACGCCGGCCTGGTCCTCCACCCGGAACGCCTGCTCCCCCGACGGCGCCGGCTCGCCCATGAACGCGGCGAGCTTCTGCACCGCGCCGCCAGACGCGAACGCGCCGTCCGCGCCCGCGGTCTGCAGCCGCCATCCGGTGGCGGGACCCGTCCAGGTCAGGCGGCCGCGCGTCCCGCCGGACGCGAACAGGGCCTCGACGGCTTCGGACGGCGCCGGGGCCGTGAACGGACGCAGCTCGGCGAACGAGATCTCGGCGGACAGCTCCGTGGCGGGCTTCGCCTTCCAGTTCAGCGTCCGGCATTTCAGAAAGCGGGGCTTCCCGTCCGCCGTTCCCACGAATTCGAAGCCATTCCCCGCCCCCGCGTTCAGCAGCTTCACCGGCTTGAGGTCCCGGTCGTAGACGACCAGGTCCGGCTTCCCGTAGAAGCAGAAGTAGAGGTTCGTGCCGTCGGACGCGATGTTCTGCGCGCCGAAGCGGGTCATGTGTCCGTGCCCGATCACGGCGAGGCCCTTCTCCTCGAGCGTCTCCGGGTCGATGCGCACCACCTCGTTCTCGAAGTGCGGGTTCTTCGACACGGGGCCGCCGCCGCCTTTCTGCGGCGCGGTGTCGAGGTGCGAGCCGCGCCCGACGTAGAGGACGCCGTCCAGCCACGCGATGCCGTCGAGGCCGCGCGGGTAGGTCTTCTCCTTCACCAGGTTCAGGTCGGTGTCGAACACCTGGATCCGCCCCTTCCCCTTGTCGGGCCCGCCGTACACGGCGACCGACGAGTAGATCCGCCCGCCGTGGCAGCAGACGTCGCCCGTGTGCGACTCCGTCCGGATCTTCTTCACGCAGACGCCGTTCCGGTCGACCTTGTAGATGCCGGTCATCTGCGTGAGATAGAGGTACTCCCCGTCCGTGCACATGCCCTGCACGTGCCCGCCCTTCGGGTCGAAGCACCCCTTCACCGTCATTGGCCGCCAGTCGCCGCCGCACGCCGCCAGCGCCGTCGCGACGAACGCCATCCACATCCACAGTCTTCTCATGTCCAGCACCCTTCCTCGTTCGGCCCCGGACCAGGATGCCGGCGGCCAGCTAGAATTATACCATGCGAGACTGGACACAGGTAAGCATGCGAATGGCCCAAGCATGCTACGCGTGCTTCTCAGGAGATGAACCCGACTGAGTTCAAGATGTCACCATCTCTCACGACCAGCGATCTTGGAATAATCGGTTGAACCAATCGCCAGTAGAGTTTGCAGGTTTCAGTCAGCGGCAATCACCTGCCCGACCTTTGTCCAGTACTGCGACTCGTCGCCGTGCCATGTGACGACGGTCATCATGGAACGAACCGACCCATATGCCTCTTCTTTGAACGGGGTATCAAGTTCTGGTTCGGATCGAATTCAAGGTTCGTGTCGTTGGCCGTGGGGTTGAACACGGAGGAAAAGAAGAAGAATCGGCCATCCTGCGTTCCCATCGGTCCATAGATCTTTGAATAGTTGGCCTCGACGATCCTGCCTTCTTCATCGACCCTGACGCGTGTCCGGAGCACGAGGTACTCGTCCTTCGACACGCCTTCGCCGGGCGGAACGGGACTGAAGTCATCGAGATCCCGGAGATGTAGGCGGGTGCTGAAAAGCGCATTCGTGTCAACGCAGTAGACCGACCAGAACGAACGAGAGGGATGCTTGTGCGCCCTGTAGAATCCCTCGCCGCACCCCTGGAAGACCACATCCGCCGAATCGGGTTTCGCAGAGTCCCCGGGCGGGACGTCGACGAAAAAGTCCGCCGTCTCTCCTGCCCCATGGGGCTTTACCCAGTCTCCGGTCTTGAGGTCCATCCCGAATCTCCCCGAACGCGCGGGGAACCTCAATCCGTGAATGGTCCCATAGCTGTACATCGGGATGGGGTTCTTCATCCTCCGCAGGACAAACGGGACGGATGCGGACGCGTCCATGAACTGCGGCCCCAGCAAGGCGGAATCACTCTTGATGCGGAAATGGAGGTTCGTGTCTTCCGGATAGTATCCAGGTGCGGAGACATGCAGGAAAACGGAGGCGGAGTGAAGGTTCATTTTCTTCTGCCAGCAGCCTGTTCTATCAACCGTGTTCGATTCCCTGATTTTTCTGGGCGAGTCAACAAAACGCCCCAGTGGATCCGCCACCCTGCTCACTTTCACGACGGCGTTGGTAATCGGTACTGCATTCTCCCCTGCGACATGGACACTGAGAGACATTGTCCCCGCGAATACCTGCCAGCAGGGAAAGACCAGGATAAGCATACATCTCATCGTCCATCTCCATTCTTCGGCAATTGATCTACAAAATCCCTAAAGAGGTCATGTACTACGCTGAACGGAACCCGCAGGAAGAAGCTATGGACCCATTTCCTGTCGTCTTCATCGTCAAACAGGATCCCTGCACGGACTGAGTCCTTAAATTGTCCAGACATCTCTCTGTTCGTCATACCAGGGACCGCGTTGCGCCCCGCGGCGTAGGACTGGGCCGGGATCGCGTCCGCCAGCATGTGCGGGCTGTTCGTGGCCGCGGCGTAGTCCCCGAGGTGGAGCTGACGGCAGTCGTCGAACGGGCAGTCGTGGTCGGGACAACGGTCCGGGTCGTCCTGGGGTCGTTCCAGTTCGCATCCCGGGCCATGGCAGGGGCAGTCGCAGCCGGTGCAGCCGACCCAGCAGATGCAGCGTTCCTCGAAGAGGTCCTCCCGGTCCTCGACCGAGGACGGGCCGTCAGACCAGACGCTCTCAGGAACGGGCGCGGCCGCGGGGCAGTAGCGCGCGGTCTGGACGTAGTCCGTGCGGCCCGAGAGGTGGTGCGGGTGGCCGAGGCGGTACGCGAGGGGCGTCGTCTCGGCGCGGGCGAACCGCCCCGTCAGCCGCGCCGCGAGGGGCGGCTCGGGCTCGACTTCGACCGCAGTGGTCGCGAGCCAGTCGCATGTCAGCCCCTGGATCTCGGGGCCCGGGTCGAGCGAGACGCGCACGCGCTTCGCGGAGAGGTCGTGGATGCAGGGCTCCTCCGC
>JAEDMN010000263.1 GCA_016302985.1 Kiritimatiellia bacterium
GCGACCTTCTTGCCCACGCCGCGGCTGAAATAGGTGAACACCGCGATCAGGGAGATCGCGATCAGCGCCACGATGATGATGTATTCCACCATGGTCTGGCCCTTCTTGCTCTTTCTCGTCTGCATGGTTCGCTCCTTGGTTTTGGAAAGACGCGCCCGGCCCCGTCAGGGACTGTCGCTGGTGACGATCTCGGCCGTCTGGACGGCGGTCCTCCGCGCGGCGGATGCGAACCACCGCGCGGCGAAGTAGAGCCCCAGCAGCGCCACGAACACGAGGATGTATTCGAGCGCGGCCTGGCCGTTCCGTCTTCCGAGACCTTTCATTCGGCGCCAGTATACCACAATCCCGCCACACGCGGAGGGGGGATATGGTATAATCGGCGCATATGAAAGCGTATTTCTGGCTGCCGTTCGCCGGTCTGGCCGGCCTGCTCGTCGGCGCGTGGGGGCCCCGCGCCGAGATCCGCGAGATGAAGCGGCTCGCGCAGGAGGAGAAGGCCCGTCCCCGCAACGCCGCGGCGGACGGCTTCAAGACCTTCGCCGGCTTCGTCAACATCCCCGACGAGGCGAAGCGGCCGCGCCGCCGCCGCGCGGGAGAGAAGGACAAGGCCCTCTTCCGCGGCGCGACGAACCGCGTCGCGAAGGCCGCCGTGCCGCCCGCGCCCGTCGGCTCCCCGGCTCCCGCCCCGGCGGCCGGGGCCGCCCCGACGAACGCCCCCGCGGCGAAGAAGGAGCCGCCGAAGCGCCTGTCGCCCGAGGACCTCCGCGCCCGCATCGAGGAGGCGCAGGAGCTCTGGCGCACGCGCGTCGACATGGCCCGGTCGACCTGGAAGGGGAAGCTCGCCCTCTCCGGCGAGGCCGAGAAGAAGTTCGACGCCGCGCTCGACGAGATGAACGAGCACCTCTACGACACGATGCAGACCATGGCCGACCTCGTCGCGAAGAGCGGTAAGGTTTCGCCGGAACTCGGCCTGCGCCTCGTCGGCGACGCGACCACGATCATGGCCGAGACGTACGAGAAGGTGGGGGCGTGCGTGCCCCCCGAGATGCGCGACACGGTGGCCGACATGCAGATGACGGACTTCATCGACCCCGGCGTCGCCGAGCCGCTGATCGCCGTGCAGGACAAGTTCGAGAAACTCCCCGGGGCGTTCCGCAGAAGATGAAGACGCTCTACCGAATCTGGCAGAACGCCGTCGGCGAGTGGACGGACGCCATCCGCAGTCGGCGCGCGCTCGTGCTGCTGCTGCTCTACCTCGCCTCGGCGGCGTGCTGCATGTACGGCACCATCTCCATCCTGGGCCGGATGGAGGCCGAGCTCGCCCAGGTCCTCCAGCTGCCCGAATCGGAGAAGACCGGCGTCGTCTCGGCCACGCTCTGGAAGTCCAAGCCGTTCCAGCGCATGGTCCGCGCCGGCGTCCGGAACGACCTCGTCTACAACGACATCGCGGGGCGCCACCCGGCCGAGCTGGTCTACGCGTGGTTCGCCTTCTTCTGCGCGCCGCTGCTCGTCGTGCTCGTCGCCGGAAACCGCGTCTCGGACGACCTCCGCTCCGGCGCCGTGCGCTATTCCATCGTCCGCTGCACGCGCGCGGAATGGTCGCTCGGCAAGTACTTCGGCCAGGCCACGATGATCGCCTGCGCCCTCGCCGTGAGCGCGGTGGGGGCCTGGATCGTCGCGGTCTGCCGCCTCTCGGGGGTGGGCGCCTTCGAGCTCCTGCCCGCGATGTTCGGCTGGGGGCTGCGCGCCTGGATCTACTCCCTGGCCTGGCTCGGCATCGCGCTCGGGCTTTCCCACGTCTGCCGCTCCGGCAGCCGCGCGACCTCGCTCGGCATCTTCGCCGTCGTCCTGCTGGCGATCCTCCCGCCGCTGCTGCGGAAGTCCGTGGAGTGGACCGGGTGCGCGTGGCTTGAGAACTTCGACCTGCTCGCGCCCGCGTCCGCCAAGGACTACCTCTGGCGCCGCGGCTGCGCCCCGCTCGCGGCCGCGCTGTGCCAGCTCGGCACGCTCGGCTTCGCCTCTCTCGCCCTCGGCTACGCGGTCTTCCGCAGGAGGGACGCATGAGCGGCGTCGCCCTCGCCACCCGCGGCCTCGTCAAGCGCTACGGCCGGCGCAACGCCCTGGACGGGTTCACGGTCTCCGTGCCCCGCGGCGTGATCATGGGCCTCGTCGGACGGAACGGCGCCGGCAAGACGACCTGGATGATGTCCGTCGCCGGCCTCCTCCGCCCCACGGCCGGCGAGATCGACCTGCTCGGAAGGGGGCCGTTCGACGCCGCCGTCCACGCGGGCCGCGTCGCGATCCTGCCGCAGGACTCCGAACTGCCCCTCGAGGCGACGCCCGCGGAGCTCCTCTACCGCTACGGGCGCCTCCAGGGCCTCTCCGCCGCGGCCGCGCGCAAGTCGGCGCGGGACATGCTCGCCGCCGTCAACCTCGGCGACCGGGCCGGCAGCCGCATCCGCGCGCTCTCCCACGGCATGCGCAAGCGCGTCATGCTCGCCCAGTGCTTCCTCGGCGAACCCGAGCTCGTGCTGCTCGACGAGCCCCTGAACGGGCTCGACCCCGCCGAGCAGGACCGCATGCGCCGCTTCCTGCGCGCCCGAAGGGGCCGCCAGACGATCGTCATCTCCTCGCACAATCTGAACGACATCGAGCTGCTGTGCACGCACGTGACGTTCGTCGAGAAGGGGCGCGTCGTCCGCACCTCGCCGCTCACCTCCCTCACGCAGGCCGCCGGGCGCGTGGAGTACGTCCTCGCGGAACAGCCCGCGGACTGGGACGCCTTCCTCGCGGAACTCGCGGCCGCGCTGCCGGGCGCGGACTTCGCGCGCGCCGCGGGCACGGACGCGTCCATGCCCGCGGGCGGCGCCGTCCTGGCCTGCTCCTTCGACGCGTCGGCCGTCGGCGTCGCGGACGTCAACCGGAAGGTCCTCCCCGTCCTGCTCGCCCGCGCCGCGCTCCACGCCGTCTCGCCCGGGCAGTCCCTCGAACAGGCCTTCCTGGACGCTTCGGGGCGTACGTCGTCGACGTCGACGGGGATTGCCTGATTTACGTTGACGTGCTATACTCGTCATGCGGCCGATTGAGGTCGCATTCTCAAAACAAAAGGAGAAAAAGATGAAGAAGATGTTTGTCGCGGCCGTCGTGGGGGTCTCGCTCTGCGGTCTTGCGGGGAACGGCGTCGCGGAGTGCACGGCTCCCGACAGCCCGGTCAACGACGAGTGCGTGCTCAGCTGGTGGTCGGGCGCCCCCGCCTCGAACCTCCAGAAGGACCTCAGGGGCTGCTGCATCGGCATTGGCTCCGGGTTCCGTTCCGTCCGCGGTGCGCAGATCTCGCTTTGCATGAACAAGGTCGAGGAGTTCAAGGGCGGCTGCCAGTTCGCCATTGGCTACAATTCCGCCCGGACGATGCGCAATGGTCCGCAGATCGCCTTCGTGAACTGCGCGGAGCACGCGGCGCTCCAGTTCGGCCTGCTGTGCTTCAACAAGGGCGGCTTCCTGCCGTTCTTCCCGTTCTTCAACTTCGACAAGACGGCGTTCGGCGCCGTGAAGTAACGGCATGGACTTGGATTTCCCTGGAGAAGGTTCTGGGGGGAAAAGGAAAGGAAGAACTCAAATGAACAAGATGATGATGGGCCTGGCCCTCGCGGCCGCCGCCGTTTCCATGGTGGGCTGCCAGTCCACGAACGTCGACGAGTGGCGCTCCGACCTCAAGACGCAGCTCTGCCCCGCCCGCTTCAAGCCGGTCTACACGGTGATGAAGGACAAGGGTATCGTCAAGGGCGAGGCGATGTGCAAGTACTCCTGGTGGGGTTTTGTCTGCCAGGGTCCGGACACCTTCGCGAACGAAATCGGCGGTCCGATCACCCTGAAGCCCGGCGTCAAGGAGGCCGCGTTCGAGGATGCCTGCGCCAAGTCCGGCGCCACGATCCTCCTCGCGCCCCGCTTTACGACCACGAAGAAGACGGGCATCCTCTGGTTTGACGGCTTCGAGAAGGTCACGGTCGAGGGCGTTCCTGCCAAGCTGACGGG
>JAEDMN010000264.1 GCA_016302985.1 Kiritimatiellia bacterium
TGCACGGTCCTCGGCGGCGGCTCGGTGATCTGCATCCGCTAGAATCCATTTTCAACAACAAGGAGTACTACAGAACATGAAGAGGAATCATATTCGTCTTTCCGGTCTGGCGCTGCTGGCCGGATGCCTTTCCTGCGTCGCGGCCATCGCGGCCTCGCGCGTGGACGCGCTGCCGGACGCCGCCTGGAGCGAAAGCGCGTGGATCCGCGCGGCCGATGCGAAGATCGCGGGAGACGCGGAGAAGAAGCACCAGCAGTCGGCCGCGGGCACGAGCTGGTTCGCATCCGATGTCGTGAACGCGGACAAGGTCGTCTCGGCCAAGTGGATGGTCACGGGCCTCGGCGTGTTCGAGGCCTACGTGAACGGCGCGCGAGTCGGCACGGACGCCCTCAAGCCGGGCTTCACGCACGTGCGCAAGACGCGCCGGTCCTTCACCTACGACGTGACCGATCTGATGAAGACCGGGAAGGGCGAGAAGAACGAGTTCTCCGCCGAAGTCTCCGCCGGCTGGTGGCGCGACAAGATCGTGAACTACGCGGGCCAGACCAGCGGATTCCGCGGCGTGCTTGAAATCGCCTACGCGGACGGCACGACGAAGCGCTACGGCACGGGCGTCGCCGACTGGAAGGCCGCCGTGGGCGGTCCGGTCAGCCGCGCGGCCATCTTCGACGGTGAAATCTACGACGCACGCGTGGCGCGTCCCGCGCAGGCGCAGATGAAGCCGGCCGTCGTGAACGACGAATTCAAGGGCGAGATCCTCCCGAGCGAGGGCGGCGAGATCTGCCGCCGTTGCGACAAGGCGCTCAAGCCGGTCGAGGCCTACTGCTGGAAGGGTGTGGAAGGCGCGACGAAGGACGCGGCCGGAAAGCCCGTGTTCGGCAAGGTGGTCAAGACGCGCACGTTCGACGTCGCCGGCGACCTCGAGGTCGCGCCGGGCGAGACGCTCGTCGTGGACTTCGGCCAGAACTGCGCCGCCGTCCCGCGCTTCGTGTTCTCCGCCAAGGCGGGCACCGTGCTGACGTGCCTGCCCGGCGAGATGCTGAACGACCGGAACGGCGAACGCAGCCGCGGCAACGACGGTCCGGGCGGCTCGCTCTACCGCGAGAACCTCCGCATGCCGGGCGACGGCATGCGCGCGGTCTACACGTTCGCGGGCACGGGCGCCGAGACCTACATGCCGCGCTTCACGTTCTTCGGCTACCGCTACATCTCCATCACGGCGACGGACGCGGTGAAGATCACGTGCGTGAAGAGCGTGCCGGTCACGTCGATCCAGAAGGAAATGGAGCTCGGCCGCATCGAGACGGGCGACAAGGCCGTCAACCAGCTGATCTCCAACGTCTACTGGGGCCAGCTCTCGAACTACCTCTCCGTCCCGACGGACTGCCCGCAGCGCAACGAGCGCCTGGGCTGGACGGCCGACACGCAGGTCTTCTGCGAGGCCGGTTCGTTCAACGCCGACACCTCCCGCTTCTTCCACAAGTGGATGCGCGACATGCGCGACAGCCAGGCGCCGGAAGGCGGATTCCCGGGCGTCGCCCCGTGGGCGCAGTACGGCAACGAGACCATGCGCCTCGGCTGGTCGGACGCCGGCATCGTCGTGCCGCACCGCATCTGGAAGCAGTTCGGCGACAAGCAGATCGTCGACGAGAACTGGGCGGCGATGGAGAAGTGCCTGGCCCGCCAGGCCGAGACGCAGTACCGCACGGAGAAGCTCCCCGAGGCGCACAACTACCAGTGGAACGACTGGCTCTCGCTCACGAAGCTCGAGAGC
Organism: Kiritimatiellia bacterium; assembly: GCA_016302985.1. Taxonomy (GTDB): domain Bacteria; phylum Verrucomicrobiota; class Kiritimatiellia; order RFP12; family UBA1067; genus RUG572. The sequence goes on from JAEDMN010000264.1 coordinate 1,775, forward strand.
TGCCCGTTCAAGCCCGAGTTCTCCGCCTTCAGGAACGGCAAGCCGCTTCCGGAAGCGCTCCTGTACTGGGGCTACCTCGGCGGCTGCCACTGGATCGCCAACGCGCGGATGATGGCCGAAATGGCCGGCGGCACGGGCCGCGCCGCCGATGTCGAGAAGTACCGCAAGATGGCCGACGAAGCCGTCGCCTACGTCAAGAAGACGTACTTCACGTCCGCCGGCGCGCTCCTGCCCGTCTTCGACGGCATGCAGACGCCGGCGCTCTTCGCGCTCAAGCTCGGCCTCGTCGCGGGCGACGCCAAGGCGAAGACCATCGAGGGGCTCAAGGCCAGCATCGCCGCGAACAAGGGCCGCCTGCACACGGGCTTCCTCGGCACGACGATCGCGATGGAGGTCCTCACGGAGAACGGGCTGAACAAGCTCGCCTACGACATCCTCCTGGGCCATGACTTCCCGGGCTGGCTGTACTCCGTCGACCAGGGCGCGACGACGATCTGGGAGCGCTGGAACAGCTACGTGAAGGACACGGGCTTCGGTCCGGTCGGCATGAACTCGTTCAACCACTACGCGTACGGCTGCGTGCTCGCGTGGATGTACAAGACCGCGGCCGGCATCGCGGCCTGCCCGTGCGACCCCGGCTACAAGACGATCGTCATGGCGCCGCAGCCCGACAAGCGCCTCGGCCACGTGACGGCCGAGTACAAGAGCGCCGCCGGCCTCATCAAGAGCGCCTGGCGCTACGAAGGCGACAAGTGGATCTGGGACTTCACGGTCCCGGCCGGCGCGAAGGCCCGGGTCACGCTGCCCGGGGAAACGGAGGCCAAGGTCTACCAGGCCGGCACGTACCATATCGTCAAGTAACGGGAGCCGACCATGAAGTTCCGCCTTTCCGGCCTTTGCGCGGCGCTGGCCGCCTGTGCGTTCCTCCCCGCCCTAGCCGGGGGGCGGACCTTCTACGTCGACGCCGAACGGGGAGACGACGCGAATCCCGGCACGAGCGAATCCGCGCCCTGGAAGGGCCCGGACCGCGTGGAAGCCACCCAGCTTGGGCCCGGGGACCGCGTTCTCTTCCGCGCCGGACGCGTCTGGCGCCTCGGCAAGCAGCTCAGCCTCCATGCCCACGGCACGGAGGCTGAGCCCGTCGTCGTCTCCAGCTACGGGGACGGCGCGAAGCCCGAGTTCCGCGGATCCCTGGACGGCACGGCCGCGGGATTCTGGACGGCCTCCTCGAACGGACTCTGGACCGCGTCCGTGAGCGGCAAGACGGACGTCGGGAACATCGTCCTCGTCCGCCGGGACGATCCCTCCGGCCGAAAGGACGTCGGCTGGAAGAAATGGTCCCTGGACGACGTGCGGGAGGAGGGCGACTTCTTCCACGACCGCGCGGCGGGGATCGTCTGGTTCAAGTGCGCGCGGAATCCCGGCGACGCGTACGCGCTGATGGAGGTCTGCCGCCGCATCAACCTGATCGGCGTCGGACGGACGGCCTGGCTGCAGGTGAAGGGCCTGGCGCTCACCTACACGGGTGCGCACGGCATCGTCGGCGCCCCCGTCCAGCACCTCCGGGTGAACGGCTGCGAGTTCGGATGGATCGGCGGCAGCTGGCTCGGAGACTGGCCGGACGGACACGGCGGCACGTATCCGGTCCGCTACGGCAACGGCATCGAGTTCTGGGCCACCGGCGAGAACCGCGACATCAGGCTCGAGAACAACGACTTCTACGAGGTCTACGACACGGCGATGACCAACCAGGGCAACTCCGAGGGCGTGCTGGACGGCATGGTCATCTGCTCGAACCGCACCGTGAACTGCGAACAGTCCTACGAGGTGTGGTTCACGCACACGAACTACTTCGTCAAGTCCGTCGACGTGTTCGGGAACCGCTTCGAGGACGCGGGCTTCGGTTGGAGCCACGCGCAGCGTCCGAACCAGAACGCGACCCATTTCCTCTCCTACGGCTTCAAGTGCCGCGTCGGCGAGATGAACTATCACGACAACTACCTCGGCCGCACGAAGCAGTGCATGTTCTGGTGGTTCTCCTGGCCGGCGATCGAGCACATCAAGCTGGACCGCAACACGTACTGCCAGCCGGGGATCGACCCGGCCACCTGGCGCGGGCTCTTCATGTGGCAGAAGGAGAAGGGCGGCTGGGCGAACCCGGCATGGGAGGACTACCGCCGCCTCACGGGCAACGACGCGCATTCCGTGCTGCAGACGCCCGAGG
>JAEDMN010000265.1 GCA_016302985.1 Kiritimatiellia bacterium
TCATCGAAAATGGTCGGACCGAGGGGATTTGAACCCCTGACCTTTTGCACCCCAACCCGCTCGGAATGTTTTCACATGCTGTCCAGTATTTGCTTTTGCTAGCATCTACTGGACAACATTAGGACCCGAGAAGTTGCGATTTCGTGGAAAATGCCGTTTGTCCTAAAGGTTGTTCCGGCGCTTTGCGGGAAGCCCCACGCCTCCCCGCCGAAACGATACGGCGCGGATTGTACCAGAAGGGACGGAAGGTGTAAAGCCCAGCCGCCGGGACCGACTCCGGCGGCTGGGCTAAAATCAGTCCTTGTCGAAGTAGTTCTTCTTGATCTTTCGCATGTCCCGGAAGAGCGCGTTCTGGTCGGCCGCCCACTTCCCGAGCTCCTCGAGCACGTCGTCCCACGACGCGTCCTCGTCCAGCATGGCCTTCACAACCGCGGCCGGATCGCGCACGATCACGTTGCCGACGTAGGAGAGGAACGGCAGGGACGAAGATCCGCCGTACTGCGGCCCCTTGATCCATTCGTTCAGGGCTCCCGTGCACGTGAGCCCGAGTCCGTAGAGCGCGCCGAACGGTCCGAGCAGCATGCTGACGGTCCAGTCCTTCAGCTCGTCCTCGGGCGGCTCCTGGCCGAGCAGGCGCCGGTACATGGCGCCGACCCAGAAGTAGGCGGAGGACAGGATGAAGTGGTTCAGCGTGACGGTACCGGCGAGCCTGGCCCATCTGGACGCGTCGCCCGGCTTCGCCATGACGGCCCTGACCGCGCGGAGCTCGTACTGGAGGTACTGCTGCTGCGTGGACAGGAACTGGTAGATGGCGCGGCCGTACTTCGACCGGCGCTGGAACTGGGCCTGGTTCTCGATGCGGCTGGACTGCTGCGTGCGCTCGACGAGCATCCACGTGTAGGCCATCGCGTCCTCTTCGGACATGCCCTTCTCCAGGCATTCTCGGTAGATGCCCTGGCCGACCACGAGCGCGGGAACGACGTCGCCGAGCTTGTTCGTGATCATGCTCGCCTTCCAGAGACGCATCATCATGCCCGAGCCGGAGGAGGCCAGGGCGTTCTTCACGGCCTCCGTGTTGCCGGTGTCCCACCTGACCTTGCGCTGATCGGAGTCGAAGATCCTCCGCATCGCGTCCATTCCATCCGGAGTGAAGGCGGTCAGCATGTGCTTCGCGGTCTTGGCGAGGCCGATCTCGAAACCGAACGCCGGGATGGACGTGGGCTGACGGACCATGACGCCGACGTTGGCGCCCAGCGCGCCCAGCGCGGCCCAGCCGCGCACGATGTCGGTGTAGTACGTCGCGCCGTTGTCGCCCCTGTCGTACGTGCCATGCCCCGCAAGCGTGTCCGTGACGAATCCCAGCACGGTCGCATTGGCCTTGTTGCCGTGGCTCGCGGCGATGGCCGCCTGAAGCTCCGCGCGTCCGAAGATGCCGCGCATCTCGAGCCCGAGACGGGCGTGCGCCTTCCACTGCGCGCCCTCCTCCATGCGGGACATGAACATCTGGAGCACGTCGGCGGACGTGTCGAAGTCGCGCTCGTTCTTCACGCGGGGCGTCAGCGCGCGCGGGAAGATGGACCAGCCGACCGCGTCGCCCTTCTCGAGTCCCTGCTTCTCGAGCAGCATCTTCACGGGGAAGTAGTTGCTCGTCTCCGCGTAGACGCCGATGCCGAAGAGAGACTCGCAGACTCCGGACAGCTCCTGCCGGTTGCTCTCGTACCACTGGCCCAGCCACTTGACCAGGTTGAGGTCCGCCGGCGTGAGCAGCGCGGCGATCTGCGCCGCCTGCGCCTCGCGGTGGAACTTGACGATGTTGTCGTGGTAGCCGCCCTCCCACTGGACGATGAACTCGCCCGGCTTCTCGGGGTCCTCGACCTCGATCTTCCGTCCGACCTGGAGCAGGGACACCATGAGCTGGATCGCCCGGCCCTTCGTCGGCCGGACGCGCTGGCCGTCCACCGTCCCCATGAACGGCGCGAAGCGCGCGTCCTCGTCGGCGAACTCGGAGAGGACCTTCGCGAAGTCCCTGCCGTAGATCTGCTTCACGGCCTGCGCGAGCGCGTCCGCGTGGCGGCGCTTCTCGACGGACGCGGCCGTGCCGGCCTTCTGGATCTCGAGCTCGAGCCAGCGGAAGACGTTCTCGGCCGCCTGCGCGTCCGCGTCCGACGCGTACCGCGTCATGTCGCGGAGCAGGTTCATGAAGCCCATGTGGCTCTGCATGTAGTCCCCGAGCATGGCGCCGAGGTCGCGTCCCTCCCGCACGTACTTCCGCGCGGTGTCGTGGAACGCGCGCGCCAGGACGGCCGCGGCCTTCTTCGTGCGGACCTCCCGGTCGAGCGCCTCGCGGGCGATCTTCTCTCCGGAGCCGCGCTCCATGTCCTCCCAGTAGGCGATGGCCTCCTCGATCTTACCGACCGGCTTGTACCGGAGCGCGCCGAACTCGCGCAGCACGTTCAGCTTGCGGATGCCCTCGACCATGACGCGGCTCTGGTCGACGTCGTGCCCCTCTCCTTCGAAGTCGGTGGCCGCGATGTCGATCTCGCGCTGGATCTCCTTCGCCTCCTCGGCTGCCGCGTCCGGCGTGAGCCACATCGCGTGGCGCATGTACCGTGCGCGCAGCTCGACCTCGGCGGACACCTTGCGGTGGAGCTCCTCGTTGTCCGGCTTGAACCGGCCCTGCGCGCCCAGCTTCTCCCGGAGGAACAGGTCGAGTTTCTCGCAGAGCTGCTGCTGCGTCTCGCGGATCTTCTTCGCGTTGATCACCTGGCCGACGTAGGTCATCTCGGAGAGGAGTCCCTGCACGGTCGGCACGTTCTCGAATCCGTCGATTGCCCGCGCCGCGGTCGCCCTGGCCTGGGAATAGGCGATGTCGGCCGCGAGCTTGCCGTACACGTTCGCGGCGGTCTTCCGCAGGAACTGGAGGGCGACGGCGTCCGCCCACACGTTCGCGTCGTTCTTGAGGCCGTGCGAGTCGATCCAGTAGCGCCGGGACAGCTCGACGACGAAGTGCGCGAGCTGGCGCGGGTCCTCGAGGTTGATGCCCTCGCGGCGCGTCGCGATGTCCACCACGTCCGCGCCCGCGAGCGAGGCCTCGCCGTCTTCTCCGGAGCCGGCCGCCATCGCGGCCTCGACCTCGGCGTCGTGCCCGGCCGCGTTCTCGCGGTTCCTCCGCGCCCGCTCCTCTTCCGCACGCTTCTTGGCGGAAACCTTGACGACCTCGTCCACGGCGCGACGGACGTGCTCCTCCACCTCCTTCTGCGGCGCGTCCTCCTGCACGACGCCCGTGACGTCCTCTGCCGCCTGCTTCCCGGCACCCGCGGGGACGTAGTTGCCGTCCTTGTCCTTCTTCAGGAACGGATTCTCCACGAGGTTCATGAGGGTCTGCGACAGGTCGACGCCGTAGGCGTTCTCGAGCAGCTTCGTCTCGACGCCGCTCTGGACCTTCACGGCCTCCTCGACGATGCGCGCCTGGCGCTCCTCCACGGCCGTCGCGGCGCGCTGCTGGTACGTTCCGAGGCGCGCGCCCTGGCGCGCCTGCTGCCGCATCTCGGCGCCGAACTGCCGCCGCATTGCGTCCGGCAGGTGCTCGAGCACGAGCGATTCCGATACGCCCCTGTCGAGGTCCGCGCGGATCTGCCTGGCCATCTTCTGCGCGCCCTGGACGACGCGCTGCGACTCCACGGCGATCTTCCGCGCGTCCCATCCGGGATGGACGGACTTCATCATCTTCTGCACGGTCGCGATCTTGACCGCGCGTTCGGACGCCTTGTCCGACTTGCCGAGCGCGATGCGCGTCGCGACGGCCGCGGCGATCAGCTCGTCGTCGGACATCGCGTCCAGCCGCGGGAACTCGAAGGAGAAGCGGCCCCTTCCTCGCACCTCCGCACGTTCACCCTCCGGCGTTTTCGCCTTCGCCGCGTTCTCCGGTGCCGACGCCCTCGCCCGCATGAGGTCGAGCGAAAA
>JAEDMN010000266.1 GCA_016302985.1 Kiritimatiellia bacterium
CGTAGGCCTCCACCCCGTTGCCGTTCCAACGCGAAATCCGCGCAGCCCGCCCGCAGGGAGAACTGGTATAATGTACCCATGCACTGCATCGTGGAACTGATCGGGGACGACCGGAACGGACGGAAGATGATCGCCTGGGGCCGGCGCGTCGGCTGTACCGACGCGGGCCACCGCATGGACTACGAAAACCGCAAGCTCGTCACGCGCCTGCTTGTGGACGACGCGGTCCCCGCCCAGCGAAACTTCCTGCTCGAACTCGCCGACTATCCCGCCGGTCTGCGCGCGATCATCCCCGCGTGACGTCCTCGCGCAGGGCCGCCAGTTCCTCGAGGAAGGACGTGCGGACCGTGCAGATTCCGCGGATCTCGGGCGTCGGCTGCACCTGGTCGGGGATCATGACGGGGCGGCAGCCGGCCGCATGCGCCGCGCGGATGCCCGATAGCGCGTCCTCGTACACCGTGCAGGACGCCGCCGGCAGACCGAGACGTTCGGCCGCCCGCAGGAAGATGTCCGGCGCCGGCTTCCCGTGCACCACGTCCTCGCCGGTGACGACCGCGTCGAAGTACGGCAGGATGCCGGACGCCTCCAGGTTGTGCCCCACCACCTCGCGCGTGGAGCTGGAGGCGACGGCCATCTTCACGCCCCTTTCGCGGAAGAACGCGAGGATTTCCGGCACGCCCGGCCTGAACGCGGGCACGGCGGAAAGCTGCCGTTCCGAGGCGATCGCCAGCGCCCGCGCGATGTACGTCTCGGGGTCGAGGGACGGCATGTACCGCCTCACCATCTCCGGCAGGCAGCCGCGGCCGAGGCCGCAGACGCCGTGGGTGTAGGCCTCGGGCACGGCCACGCCCATTTCCCGGCCCGCCGCGACCCAGCTGGACTGGAAGACGGACTCGGTGTCGAACAGCAGCCCGTCCTGGTCGAAGATCGCTCCCTGGAAATCCCCTGCGCGCATGCCACGTCCCTATCTGAGGATCAGCGCCATGCCGGAATTGTAGGCGAGGCTCACGACGCCGTCGCGGACCTTCACCTTCCAGGTCGAGCGCAGGTTGCCCGGCAGGACGAACGTTCCGTCGACCGTGCCGGCGCCGAACGCGATCAGCTCGCGCCCGTCGTCGACGTCCTTGCTGAGCGCGCCCGGATCGAGCGCGACCACCGCCCCGGCGGGCACGGTCAGGCTGTCCACGTCGACCGCGTCGCCGTCGATCTTCACGGTCACGCCGTCGGCGAGGGTCAGCGCGCCGCCCGACACACGTGCCGGTGCGGGCGCGCCGACGAGCACCGCCGGGGCCTCGACGGCTTCGCCGCGGTACCACTTCGCGCGCAGGTAGTCCATCACGGACTGGCGCTCGGCGTCGTTCAGGTTCGTGTTGAACACCAGCGCCTCGGCAATGTCGCCGTCCCACCAGGACGTCGAGGTCACGCGCTCGTTCGGACGGCCGCCCAGGCGCACGCCGCCGAAGCGGCGCGTGCAGTCCCCGGACGCCGTCCGGAGGCCGACCTTGTTCACGTCGCCGTCCCTCTCTGTCTCCGCGAAGTACAGGATCTGCCGTTCGGGCGCCAGCTCCGCACCGAGGATGGAGAACGTGTCCTTGAGGTCGGCCAGCGCGTGTGAGTTCGCCGCGGAGATGCCCGTGTTCACGATGTCCGTACCCGATTCGTTCTTGTAGACGACATAGAACGGAGACGTACATGTCTCAAAATAGAAGACCGGCGCCAACCTCTTCGTCGCGTCCTGCATCACGTCCGTGCCGGGGATCAGGGCGAACATGTCGATCCACGACGACGTCGACTGCGGCTTGAACACGACGATCGCGGTGAGATTGTCCTTGTCGGACGGCATCATGCGGTCGTCCAGGAAGTCGTAGGTCGAGTAGGAGCAGCGCATGACGTTCGGCCGATCCGTGCCGGACGAGACGAGTCTTCCATAGTTCCACGCGTCCTTCGACGTCTGCCGGAACGCGCCGCCCAGCGCGCCCTTGTTGCGGATCGAGAGGACCTGCCCCGACGTGTTGGTGGTCAACGAACTGCCGTCGCCGATGTCCGCCCACACCTGGACCTTGGGCGCGACCGCCTTCGACACGAAGGCGAGCGTGCCGGCCTCGACCGACAGGTCGGCCGCGGCGTCCGTCACGGACTCCAGCTCCAGCGTGCCGGCGCCGCGCTTCACGGCACGCGTGGACGAACCGTGCGCGACCTCGACGCGCCCCGCGGGAACGTCGATCTCCGTCACGGCTTCCGCGCCGTCACCCGCGTTCGGCACGTGCGCGCCGAGCCATTTGGTCTTCAGGTAGGTCTTGACGTCGGCCAGCTCCTGCGGCGTCAGCGCGTCCCCGCAGAACATCATCAGCTCGCCGAAGGCCTGGTACGCACAGGACGACCTGTCGCGCGGACGGGTCCCCAGACGGAACGTATCGTGGTTCAGCGCCCCGGCATAGTTCAGCGTGCTCTCCTTGCGCTGGACGTCGTTGGTGAAGTGCTGCTCCCAGACGAACTTCTGGCTCGAGGCCGTGAAGTTGGAGAGCACCAGGCAGTCCACGTACGCCTCGTCGTACGGACGGGTCCGGTCGTTCGTGAGGCCGGTGTCGCCCCAGCTGCCGCGGTACTGGATGTAGCGCGCGTCGTAGCCCGTCGCGGCGGAGTTGCCGTTCGGCATCTCCAGGCGGAAGTTCGCGACGGCGTTGTCGGCGTTCCAGTCCAGATTCGGATCCGCCGTCTTGGCCGCGCCGTTGTAGATCGAATAGACACCCCTCCACGCGTCGCGGCCGGTCGTCGTCACGTGCCGCATGGAGTAGAGCAGCGTCAGCGCACGCGAGGGATTGGAGAAGCCCGTCAGCGTGTAGTCCACCCAGTTCATGCGGAACGCCGGCCATTCCGGCCCGCGGAAAAGGCCGGGACTGAACGTCAGCGGGTTGTAGTCGTAGCTGCGCGAAAACGCGCCGCCGGCCGTGCCGAGGTTGTAGAGGCCGTTGTAGTCCCAGGCGCTCCCGGACCCGTTCCCCCAGCAGCGCGTCGCGTCGACGCGCACCACGGCCTTGCGCACCGCGGCGGGCACGTTGAGGCGCGGCGCGCGGATCGGCGGCACGCCGGGCGCGAGCTCGACCTGCGCGTCCGAATAGACTTCCAGCAGCGCGAGGTTCTCGAGGCTGGCGCCTTCGGCGAGGGCCAGCGTGCCCTCCTCGACGCTGATTGCGCCCGTCATCGACGACGGACGCTTCAGGACGAGCCGGCCCTTGCCGCGCTTGACGAAGCCGGACGGCGACGCCTTGCCGCCGCGGGAGTTGTCGACGAGTTCGGCGTCCAGCTCGAGCACCGCGCCCTCCTCGACGTCGAAGACGACCGGATATCTCGTGCAGTAGGTGTCCAGGGTGAGCCGGCGGGCCGAGATCACCGACGCCTGCGGGCTCGCCGCCGCGCGGATGACGCCCATGACATGGAGCGCGTTGTCGTTCTGGGCCGCGTCGCGGGTTTCGAAGACGGGCGAGCTCCCGGCCACCGTCGTCAGCCACGGCTGGACGACCCGGCCGCCGTGCAGGACCAGCGCGCCTGCGTTGAGGTAGAGGTAGTTGCACAGGCCCTCCAGCTCGTTCCGGAACTTCAGCGTCCCGTTCTCGCGGACATGGAAGACCGTCTTCGGGCGATCGTGGTTGATGTTGTAGTTCCAGTGGGTCTGATGATCCCCCTGCCACACGTCGACCGTCCCGTTCACGATGTCGAAGACCGGTTCGTTGACTTCGAACGGCGCAGCCTGGGTACAATGAAACCACGCGCGCAACGTGGCGTTCGTAATGTCCACCACGAAACGCTCGACCTTCTTCGTCGCCATCTCCAACTCGGCGATAGGCTCAAGCGAGGTCGCGTCATAGACGCGGTTGGTGATCCAGAAGTCGCCGCCCAGGGCCCCGTCCGCGTTCGCGTAGGTGATGCGGAGCGTCTTCGACGCC
>JAEDMN010000267.1 GCA_016302985.1 Kiritimatiellia bacterium
TTGTGCATTCCATTGCACAACCTCCAATTGCCCTCTTCGATGTGCTAAAATCCAGCGGGCGGGTGTGTGGAAGTGACGGGGGTTGGCGAATGTGCTAAACTAGGGCACATGGAATTCCCTGCCAATCCAACACCCGAAGCGCGGGCGCGCGTCAAGATCGACGCGTTGCTGTCGGCGTCCGGCTGGCAGGTCGTTCCGCGCGACGCCTATTCCCAGTACCTCTCCGCCGCCGCCATCGAGGAGGGCATCCTGAAGGGTGGTCTCGAGGCCGACTACCTCCTCTTTCTGGACGGCAAGTGCATCGGCGTGCTCGAGGCGAAGAAGAAGGGCACGGACCTCGAGGCCGTCGCCGTCGCGCAGGCCGAGAACTACACGCGCAAGGTCCCCGACTGGGTCAAGGTCTGGTTCCCCGGCAGGCCGCTGCCCCTGGTCTGCCTGTCGGATGGCGACGTCCTGCTGGTCAGGGACGACGACGGCGCCTACGTCCCCTGCGGGAAGATGCCCACGCCCGCCGAGGTGGCCAGCCGCTTTGCGCTCGATTCGTTCGCCGCGGGCTATCCGTTCCTGTCGTCGCGCGGGCTGCGCACCTGCCAGATGGAGGCCCTGTCGAAGCTGGAGGCCTCCTTCCGCGCGGGCAACCGCAAGTCCCTGCTGGTGCTCGCCACGGGCGCGGGCAAGACCTTCACGGCCTGCATGGCGGTCTACCGCCTGCTGACCTATGCGAAAACCCGCGGCAAGCGCGTCCTCTTCCTGGTGGACCGCAACAACCTCGGCGAACAGACGGAGGGGGAGTTCGGCAAGTTCCGCCTCACGGAGACGGGCGCCCCGTTCACGGACATCTACGTCACGCAGCGACTGAAGAGCCATCAGATCGGCGAACGCACGAATCTCCTCATCTCCACCATCCAGCGCCTCTATGCGATGCTGACGGGGCAGGAGATGCTCGGAGACGAGGAGGAGGACGAGGCCGACCGCGACGTCGAGGCGCCCGCCGTGACCCTCGGCGGGGACGCGCGTCTGCCGCACGACTTCTTCGACGCCATCGTCATCGACGAGTGCCACCGCTCGATCTACGGGCGCTGGCGCGCCGTGCTGGACTACTTCGACACCGCGAAGTTCATCGGCCTCACGGCGACGCCGACGCCCGACACCGAGGCGTTCTTCGACCACAACAAGGTCTACGAGTACTCGCTGGAGAAGTCCATCGCCGACGGCGTGAACGTGGACTACCGCGTCTACCGCATCCAGACGGACACGACCACGAACGGCGGCGAGATCGCGGCCGGCGAGGAGGTGAAGGTCGTGACGCGCCTCACCGGAGGCGTCGAGCGGAAGGCTGCCGCGGCCGGGACCACGTTCGGCGCGAACGACCTGGACCGGTCCGTCGTCTCGCCCGCGCAGATCCGCCTGGTGCTGGAGCAGTACCGCGACGCCGTCTACCGGGACCTCTATGTCGGGGACCTCCACCGCGAACCCGACTTCGCCCTGCTGCCGAAGACGCTCGTCTTCGCCAAGGACGAGAACCACGCGCGGGAGATCGTCCGCATCGCGCGCGAGGTCTTCCCCGGCCAGGCCCCCGACTTCGTCCAGAACATCACCTACTCCGCCGGGAATCCGCAGCAGCTCATCCGCGAATTCCGGAACTCGCGCACGTTCCGCATGGCCGTCACCGTGACGCTCATCGCCACGGGCACGGACGTCCGCCCGCTCGAGGTCCTGCTGTTCATGCGCGACATCCATTCCGAGCAGCTCTACCAGCAGATGCGCGGACGCGGCGTCCGTTCGCTGAAGGACGACGAGCTTCTCGCCGTCACGCCGAACGCGAAGGGCGGCAAGCAGCTGTTCTTCCTGCTGGACGCCGTCGGCGTGACGACGTCCGAGAAGCACCTCCCCAAACGGCGCGCGGGAGACGGTCCCGAGAAGGTGCCGTCCCTCGCCGAGCTGCTGGAGCTGCTCGCCCACGGGAACCTCGGGGACGACAACCTGCGCCTCGCCGCCTCGCGCCTCTCGCGCCTGAACGCGCGCACGGACGAGTCCCAGCACCTCCGCTTCGCCTCCCTCACGGACGGCCGGTCGATGAAGGACCTCGCGGACGACCTCTTCGACGCGCTGGAAGGAGGCCTGCCCCCGTTCGAAGACCTGAACGCCCCGAACGCGGCCCGCGCCGCCCTGGTGGCGCCGCTCTTCGTCAATCCCGGCGCGCGCGCCTACCTGCTGGAGCTCAACGCGGGCTACCAGACGATCCTGATGCCCGGGCACGACGCCGTCATCTACACGGGCTTCTCGCAGGAGGAGGCGAAGATCGTCACCGACGCCTTCAAGGACTATCTGACCGCCCATTCCGCGGCCAGCCCGGTTCTCGCGGCGCTGCGCGACCATGCGGACGTGGCGCCCGACCCGGCGTCCCTCGAGGACCTGGACTTCATGCTCGGGCAGGCGAACCACCGCTTCACCATCCCCTACCTCTGGGACGCCTACCGCTGCCTCGACCCGCAGCGGGTGACGCCGTTCTCCGAGACGTGGGAGCGGACGGCGCTCACGAACTGGATCCCCGTCTGCCGGCGCGGATTCGGGGACGACGCCCCGCTCCGGTCCCTCACGGGGCAGGCCGCGCGGTTCTACGAGCTCTGGCGCGGCCAGCAGCAGCGCGGCGGACTCGCGGGCGACACGGACGCCGTCATGCGCGAGGTGCTGCGGTTCGTCGTCTCGTCCGGCGCGCAGTCCCGCCGTTCCCTCTTCGACGCAGGGGAGACCGCCCTGGTCGCGCGCGGCAGCCGGGCGTTCGGCTCGGTCGACGCGTTCGACCACGCGCTCCGGTCGCTGTCCCGCTTCATTCTGAACCACTAACCCTCCCGGGGCCTCTTCCGCCATGGCGAACGAACAGGAACTCATCAACAAGGTCTGGCGTCTCGCCGACGTGCTCGCGGCCGCGGGCGTCGGCTTCACGGACTACATCATCCAGCTCACGTACCTCCTCTTCCTGAAGATGGACGACGAGGCCGCCGCCCTGGGGCGCGACTCCATGCTCCCCGCGGACTGCCGCTGGGGCCACCTCGCGGCGCTCGCGGGCCACGACCTGCTGGAGGCCTACGAGAAGGCGCTTGCGCACCTCGCCCGCGAGGACGGCCTGGTCGGCACCATCTTCACGAAGGCGCAGAACAAGATCGACTCGCCCGCGCACCTCTCCAAGCTGATCGGGATGATCGACGAGGAGGACTGGCTGTCGCTCGACGTGGACACCAAGGGCGCCATCTACGAGGGCGTCCTGGAGAAGAACGGACAGGACAGGAAGTCCGGCGCGGGCCAGTACTTCACGCCGCGCGCGCTCATCCGTGCGATGGTGGACGTCACGGACCCCAAGGTCGGCGAGACGGTCTGCGACCCCGCCTGCGGCACGGGCGGCTTCCTCCTCGCGGCGTTCGACCACATGCGGGCGACCGTGAAGGACGCGCGCAGCCGCGCCGTCCTGCGCGAGAGGACGCTGGCGGGCTACGACATCACGCCGCTCGTCGTCACGCTGGCCTCCATGAACCTCTACCTGCACGACGTCTCCACGGCGACGAGTCCGGTGCAGTGCCGGGACTCGCTGGAATCGGCGCCGTCGGATCTCTACAACGTCATCCTCGCCAATCCGCCGTTCGGCACGCGCCCCGCGGGCGCCGTGAACATCCAGGCGCTGCGCACGGACTTCTTCGCCTCCACGTCCAACAACCAGCTCAACTTCCTCCAGCACATCATGCTCTCGCTGAAGATGGGCGGACGCGCGGCCGTGGTGCTGCCCGACAACGTCCTCTTCGAGGGCGGCGCGGGCGAGACCATCCGCCGCAAGCTCCTCGCGGACTACGACCTCCACACCGTGCTGCGCCTGCCGACGGGCATCTTCTACGCCCAGGGCGTGCGCGCGAACGTCCTCTTCTTCACGCGCGGCGGCGCGACGAAGG
>JAEDMN010000268.1 GCA_016302985.1 Kiritimatiellia bacterium
CGGAGGCCGGCGCGCAACCTGGGATGCAGGATGGCAGGACGTCGTCGGATTTCGCTTCGGAGCGGTTCGGGGACTCGGACGACGCGGTCTTATGGTATACTGGTGGAACTATGATCAAACGAGTGATGTCTGCCGGACTGGTGTGTGCGGTCTGGATGGTGATTGGGGTGTTCGCCGTTCTGACGGCGTGGGGCGGGGAACTGCCGCTCGAACCTGTCGGAGTCGAGGTGACGAGCGGCGACGCGAAGCTGTCCCTCGTTCGGGACGGCGCGGCCTGGCGCGCGGACGGCGTCGAGGTGGATTTCACCTCGGACGGCGCGGTGACGCTGCGTGCGCCGGCGAAGCCCGTGTCGAAGGTCGAGGTTGTCTTCAAGGGCGGCTACCCGACGGACGAGGGCGTGCGCATCTACCGCGACGCGTGGGAGCGGACCTACGGCGCGGCCGGGTGGTATCCCATGACGCCGTGGAAGCAGTACCATCCCTGGTACATGCTGGTGCACCACCGGGGCCGCACGGACGGCATCGGCGTCGCGGTGCAGCCGAACGCATTCGCCTGCTGGCAGCCGGGCAAGGACGAGGTCCGCCTGCTTCTGGACGTCCGCGCGGGCGCCGACGGCGTGGAGCTCGGCGCGCGCACGCTCGAGGTCTGCCGCCTCGTGACGCGGAAGGGCGAGGCCGGCGAGACGGCCTATGCCGCGGCGCGCGCGTTCGCGAAGCAGATGTGTCCGCATCCGCGCCTGCCGAAGGAGCCGGTCTACGGCTACAACGACTGGTACTGCGCGTACGGGAAGAACACGGCGACGAACTTCCTCGCGGACGCGGCGTACATCTCCGAATGCGCGAAGGGCCTCGCGGTGCGTCCGTACGTGGTGATGGACGACGGCTGGCAGCTGATGAGCCCGCCCGAGATCCAGCGGCGCACGGGCCAGTTCGACTCGGGCCGCGGGCCGTGGGACGAGTCGTCCGCCCAGTTCGGCATGAAGATGCAGGACTTCTCGCGGGCGATCGCCGCGCTGGGGGCGAAGCCGGGTCTGTGGTACCGCCCGTTCCGCGCGTGGGACGGCACGGCCGACGACCAGCTGGCGCTGGACGACCGCCGGTTCTTCGATCCGTCCCTGCCCGAGATGCGCGCGCGCATCCTTGCCGACATCGGCCGCTTCCGCGCCTGGGGGATGAAGCTGGTGAAGATCGACTACATCACCTTCGACATCTGCCGCACGTGGGGTCCGTCCATGTCCACGACCCCGATGGTGAAGCCGACGCGGTGGCACCGCAGGGACCGCACGACCGCGGAGGTCATGCTGGACTGCTACCGCGCGATGCGCGAGGCCGCCGGGGACGAGATGGTGATCATCGGCTGCAACGCCGTCAACCACTTCGCGGCGGGGCTCTTCGAGGTCCAGCGCACGGGCGACGACACGAGCGGGCGCGAATGGGAGCGGACCGAGAAGATGGGCGTGAACACGCTCGCGATGCGCATGCACCAGGACGGCGTCTTCTTCCAGGTCGACGCCGACTGCGCGGGCCTCGTGAAGAAGGGCGCGGTGGAGTGGTCCCGCAACCGCCAGTGGATCGAGCTCCTGGGGCGCACGGGCACCGCGGTCTTCATCTCCTGGTTCCGCGACCTGGCGGACGCGGAGACGCGCCGGACGATCGCGGCCGCCTACCGCAGGGTCGCATCCGGCGGCTGCGACGCGGAGCCGCTGGACTGGATGGCGACGCGCTTCCCCCGCACGTGGCGCTTTGGCGCGCGCACGCGCACGTTCGACTGGCGCGCGCAGGGCGCCGAGCTCGACCCGCTCGCCGCGCTGACGCCGAAGCCGGTCCGGTTGGAGCCCCGGGACGGCTCGTTCGACGCGCTGGAGCTGGACGCGAAGACGACGGTCCGGACCGGCCCGGTCGCGGGAGCCCCGGCCGAAACGGCCGATGAGGCGTACGAGCTCGTCGTCTCGCAGGAGGGGGTCTCCATCACCGCGCCCTCGCCCCGCGGCGCGCGCTGGGCGCGCGTGACGCTCGAACAGCTGCGGAGGCTCGCCGGCGGCGACCTGCCGTGCTGCCGCATCGTCGACTGGCCCGCGCTGAAGTGGCGCGGCTTCATGAACGACTGCGGGCGCAACTACCTCGACTTCGACGCGGTCAAGGCGCTCGTGGACGTGATGTCCCGCGCGAAGATGAACCTCTTCCACTGGCATCTCACCGACTACCACGGGTGGCGCCTCGAGTCGAAGCGCCACCCGGGCGTGACCGCGCCGCACACGTTCGCGCGCCAGGCCGGGAAGTTCTACACGCAGGACCAGTTCCGCGAGCTCGTCGCCTATGCGGCGGAACGCGGCGTCACCGTGATGCCCGAGCTCGACGTGCCCGGGCACACGCTCGCCCTGCGACGCGGCCTCGGCGTCGAGACGATGGCCGACCCCAGGGCCGTCCAGGCGGTGAACGACCTGCTCGAGGAGGTCTGCACCCTGGCTCCCGCGGACCGGATGCCGTTCGTCCACCTCGGCACGGACGAGGCCCGCGCCTGGCCGGAATACCTCGACGCGAAGCATGTGTCGGACTGGGCGCGCACGCTCAACCGCTGCGGCCGCAAGGCGGTCGTCTGGGCTCCGGGCATCCGACTGGACAAGGACGTCGACGTCGTCGACATGGCGTGGCACGACAACCAGATCACCAATTCGGCGAATCCGTTCATCGACGCGGCGCGCATGTACAACGGGTCCTGGAGCCCGTTCAAGGTCGCCGCCGGCGCGCTCTTCCTGAAGCCGTGCCGCTGGGACGTGGATCCGGCGCGCCGCCTCGGCGCGGTCACCTGCACGTGGCACGACGACAACGTGGGCGAGGACACGACGCGCCTCTTCAACGACGCGATGGTGCTGCCGTCCATCGTGGCCTTCGGCGACAACTACTGGAGCGGCCGCGCCACGGACCGCAAGCAGTACGTCGAGCCGCGGTTCAGGCTGCCGGCCGCGGGCACGCCGGACGCCGCCGAGCTCGCGGACTTCGAGGCCCGCCTCGCGGTCCAGCGCGACTACGTCTACGGCGACATCCCGTACCCGTTCCCGTTCCTCGAACAGGCGTGGCTGCGCTGGAGGCTCGTGGACGAGAAGGGCGCCGTGATCGCGGCGGACGTCCCGGGCGCGATGGTGGACCTGAACGCCTACGCGGGCAAGTCCGTGAAGAAGGTCGTGGCCGAGTGCGTGGTCACCGGCGCGGTCGACCGCGTGGTCGGCGCCTGGATCGACTTCATGGCGTACGGCTCGGCCTACGGCCGGAACGCGAGCCTCGGCACGCCGAAGGTCGGCGAGTGGAGCCTCCACGGCGCGAAGGCGTACGTGAACGACGTGGAGGTGCTGCCGCCCGTCTGGGAGAATCCCGGCGCGAAGGCGACGTTCGACCGCTACGGCGACAACCCGATCTCCTGGGGCGACGACCTCTGCGAGCAGCCGTTCCGCGACGAGGGTCCCACCCGCCGCGCGCTCACGCCCATCCGCCTGAAGGCCGGCGCGAACAGGATCCGCCTTGAGGTTCCGCGCACGTGGGGGTCGTTCTGGGGCTTCACCTTCTCCCCCGCGCTCGGTACGTCCGCGCACCCGCGCGAATTGCGCTGACGCATGCGATACATCCGCCTTTCCGCGCGGATTGTGGTATAATGCACGCTCAATTTTGTAAAGGAATCAGAGAAGATGAAGAACCTGACAGCTGACGAACTTCGCGAAATGTACCTATCCTTCTTCGAGGGCAAGGGCCACGCGCGCATTCCCGGCGCGAGCGTCATCCCGGAGAACGACCCGACCGTGCTGTTCACGACGGCCGGCATGCACCCGCTGGTGCCGTACCTGATGGGCGCGATGGAGCATCCGGCCGGCACGCGCCTCACGGACGTGCAGAAGTGCGTGCGCACGGGCGACATCGACGAAGTCGGCGACGCCGCGCACC
>JAEDMN010000039.1 GCA_016302985.1 Kiritimatiellia bacterium
GGCGCAGAGCGGCGTCTTCACGTCATTCGTCCTTTTCTTCGGACACGGGGGCGGGATTTTCCGGCTTCGGTTCGGGCGGAGGCGCCATCCAGTCGAGGACGCCGCAGACGATGGCGTCCGCGACCTTCTTCTGACGGACGGGGTTCCACGACTCCTCCTCGCCTTCGGGCAGGTTGATGAAGTCGACCTCGACGAGACAGCTGGGCACAGACGGGTTGCGGCAGACCGCCAGGGACTTCATCTGCGCACCCGCGTCGGGCACGGGCGCCATCACCTGCGCGAGGTGCTTCTGGACGCAGCGGGCAAGCGCGAGGCCGTTCGTCGTGGAGGCGTAGGTCGTGGTGTGGCGGACCTGCCGCGGATCGCGGTGCTCGGCCGTCGAATTGTGGTGGATGGAAATGAAGGCGTCGACGCGCTCGTCGTACGCCAGCATGGGCCGGTCGAGCAGCTTCCGGGTGGCATTGCCGTCCCGCGTCATGACCACGTCGAAGCCGGCCTTCTCGAGCGCGTCGCGCAGGGCGCGCGCCTGCATGAGGTTCACGTCCTTCTCGTACCAGCCGTGCGGAGAGACCGCGCCGACGTCGGACCCGCCATGCCCCGCGTCCACGCAGATGCGCACGGAGGACGGCGGCTTGCCGTAGGGCGGGAGCAAGGGGAAGCCGGTCTGCGGATCCGGCACGACGAGTCCTTTCGGCGGGAGCCCGCCGGCCGGAATGCCGGGCACGCGCATGACACAGGACTTCGGCAGATAGCCGCGGCGGTTCTCCAGCCAGGCCGCGATCCACGCAGTCCCCTTCACCTCCGCGCCGCGGAACTCGAATCCGCGGGGCAGGAAGAAGATCGTTTCGCCTTCCTTGATTTCGGCGCGCACGCGGTTCGCCAGCAGGCAGCCGGTCGTCCGCCAGACCGCCGGCGGTCCGAGCCGCGGGTCGTCGTCCGTCAGGATGGGCGGTTCCGTCTTCTCCGGGGCGGGGGACGCGGGCGCGGCGACCACGAACGTCCGCACGAGGCGGACGCCGCCGCGATGGACGACGACGCGGTTCGTGCCGGGCGTCACCGGCACCATCTGGATGAAGGCGCCGGTGCGGTGGACGGCCGTCGTGACGCCGCCGACGTAGAGCGTCTCGGTGCGGCCCGGCGCGACCGAGCCGATCAGATAGGTCTGGGAGACGGCCCCCAGCTTCTGCCGCTCCGCGGGAAACGCCACGCGGATCGATTCCCCGCGCAAAGCGGACAGGGCGGCCGCGAGGACGAGGACCGACAGGATCGGACGCATGGGCACCTACTTCGCCCCGGTCCTGGCTCCGGGCTTCGCGGCCTCGGCCTTCGCGGACTTCGGCATCTTCTCGGCCACGAGCTGGCGCAGGTGCTCGACGTAGGGCTCCGCGCCGCCGGGACGGTACCCCGTCTTCGCGAAGACCTCGCCCTTCGCGTCCATCAGCAGGACCGTCGGATAGCCGCGGATGCCGTAGATGCGTCCCAGCCACTCGTTCTTCATCCGGCGCGCGGGCGTCACCAGCGACTCGTCCGACGGGAAGTCGAGAAACACCGCGACCATCTCCTTCGGGATGGCCTTCGAGAACGCCTCCTGCGAGAACACCTCCCCCTCGAGGCGCTTGCACCAGATGCACCAGTCGCTGCCGGTGAACAGCACGAGCATCGGCTTGGCCTCCTTCGCGGCCCGCTTCTGCGCGGCTTCGAAGTCGTCCGTCCAGCCCTTGGGGACCGCGGCGAAGGCGGACGCCGCCAGCGCGGCGGCCGCGAACACGAACAGAATCTGCTTCATCGGATTGCCCTTTCCTTGGTTGTCGTTCGGACTAGAGGTCGCGACGGAACGGCCCGAGCGGCAGCCCCGCCTCGTTCTTGAGGAAGCCGTGCACGCAGCTCTTGCGCATGTAGGCGACCTTCTTCGGGTCCATGCCCGCGGGCACGGTGAGCTCGACCTTGTTGCTGCGGCCGAGCACCTTGCTGTCCACGAGGACATAGGCCCCGTCCGCTCCGGCCAGCTCGAAACGCGGCCTGTACGTGCCGTTCATGCACCAGTCCGCGACGTTCTTGAACGTCAGCACGACCTTCTTGCCGTCCTCGGACTTCACGGCCGTGTCGAGCAGGGGCGCGTCGCATTTGATCTGCTTGAAGCCGTAGAGGCGGTTCAGCGCGAGCGCGGCGAGGCGCGTGCCGACCGTGCGCTTGTCGCCCGGGTGGATGTTGTCGATCTCGCCGACATCGGAAAGGACCGCGAGGCCCACGTTCGGCGCGTTGTCGAGGGCGAAGCGCTCCATCTCCTCGCGGATCTGCGTGCCGCCGTCGTCCTTCTCCTCGGAGGCATAGCCGTACGGCGCGATCTGGCAGATGAAGAGCGGCATCCCGGGGCACTCGAACCTGGCGCCCCAGCCGGCCCGCAGCGTGTGGAGCATCTCGTAGTACTCCTTCCACTTGCCGCGGTTCGTGCAGCCCTGGTACCAGATGGCGCCCTTGATGCCATACGGGGCGAGCGGGTAGACCATCGCGTTCCAGCACGCGCGGGGCTGCTGGTGGAGCGACGGGCCGCGGCCGGTCTTCTTCTTGTTGGCGAGCTCCTGCTCGGTCGGCTGCGTGCGGATGGGCTTCGTGGCGAGGTCCTTGAAGCTCTTCGACGCGGCGTAGGCCTCCGGCGGGATCCAGGTTTCGATGCAGGACCCGCCCCAGGCGCACTCGATCACGCCCACGGGGATCTTCAAGGCACGGTAGAGGCGGATGGCGTAGTGCCAGGCGGCGCCCGAGAAGGTTCCGCCGTTGCCGGGCGTGAACGCGAACCAGTTCAGGCGGTCGTGCGCCCTGGGCTCGGCGCTCCAGCACTCGTACATCCGCACGCCGCGCACGTCCGGCTCGTCCGTGAGCATGATGTCGTAGTAGCCGTTGCGCTCGCGGCCGCAGTGCTGACCGACGGCGGGACCGGGCCACATCGCGAAGGTCATGTTGGACTGGCCACCGCAGAGCCAGACCTCGCCGACAACCGCGTTCGTGTAGACGACCTTGTCGCCCGCCGAGGTGGAGATCGTCAGGTCGCGCGGCGTCGCATCCGCCTTCAGTGGCGCCAGGTTCACGCGCCAGGCGCCGTCGGCCGCGGCCTTCCCGCGCACGGTCTGCCCGGCGAAGGCGACCGTGACGTCCGCGCCGGCATCCGCCGTGCCCCACACCGCGTTCACGCGGTCGCGCTGGAGCACCAGGTTGTGGTTGAAGAGCGGCGCCGGCACGAGCTGGGCGCACAGGGGGGCCACGGCGCCCAGCGCCAGGCCAAGGAAAATTCCGTGCAGTTTCATGTTCATATTATAACATACGGAGCCGCGCCGCGGAGAAAAGAATAGTTCTCAATGGTCCGGCATCGGACCATTGAGAACTATTCCCGGCCGGGGAGTTCCCGGGGGATCAGGCCTTCTCGGCCTCGGAAATCTCTACACGAAGCGTAAAGATTCGTCCCTTAGAGGGCGGCGACGATCGCCGGGGCCGAGCTGGTGCCGATGCGGGTCGCGCCCGCCTTGAGCATCTCCAGCGCCTCGGCGAGCGTGCGGATGCCGCCCGCCGCCTTGACGCCCTTCTCCGGGCCGACCTCCTGGCGCATGAGCGCCACGTCCGCGACCGTCGCCCCGCCCGTGCCGAACCCCGTGGACGTCTTCACGAAGTCGACGCCCGCCTCGCACGCGAGCTTGCACGCGAGCAGCTTCTGCGCGTCCGTCAGGTAGCAGTTCTCGAGAATGACCTTCGAGACGGCCCCGACGTCGCGGCAGATGCGCGCGAACAGCGTCAGTTCGTCCAGCACGTACTTGAGGTCGCCCGCCTGGAGCGCGCGGACGTTCTGGACGATGTCCACTTCGCCGGCCCCCTTCACGAGGACGTCCCGGACCTCGGAGATCTTCGCCTCGGCGCTCATCTGGCCGAGCGGGAACCCCGCGACGGCAGTCACCTTCACGCCCGTTCCCTTCAGCAGGGACGCGCACCGGGCGACGTCGTACCCGTTCACCGCCACCGAGGCGCAGCCGAGTTCGGCCGCCTCGCGGCAGAGGTTCTCGATCTTCTCCGGCCCGCCGAAGGCCTTGAGGTAGGTGTGGTCCAGCAGCCCGGCCAGGCTCCGCTTCGTCAACTTGTCGACATCGATCATCCGATACGCTCCCTTCTGTCCGCCCTAGGGGCGGTATTCGCATTTCCCGCGGGACAGCGGCACGAAGCCCGGCATGTCCGCCTCGGGGGTCTTCCACGCCTCTTCGGACGCCTCGCGGGCGACGTCCTTCAGTTCCCGGTACACCGGGTCGTCCGTCCCCGTGAACGCGAACTTCCCGCAGCCCCGTCCGCCAGCCTTCGCCGGCAGGTGCGCCGTGAGCGCGGGACTCCACTCGGGCCGCGACAGGTCGAACCACCACCACTGGGGCTCGATCACGTTCGTGAGGTTGGGCGTGAGGTTGATCGCGCCATGGCAGCGCGCACAGCTGTTCGTGTAGAGCGGCAGGAAGCGCTGCGTGAACCAGGGCTTCAGCGCTGCGGAGCCCGGTTCGCCCCAGCGGTCGCGACCCGACTTCCCGTTCACGTGCGCGTGGTCGCTCGTCGCGTAGTACGGAATCTGCGCGTCGATCCACTCGAACACCCGGCGGCGGTCGGCGGCGGACACTTCGGCTCCGCAGTGGGCCCTTGTCAGGAATTCCGGCAGGCGGCTCGCGCGGGAACCGCTCTCGCCCGGCTCGTACGGTTCCGTCACGCCGTAGAGCAGATGGAGGCCCTGGACAAGGGGTTTCTCCTTCACGCGGCCGGTGAAGTAGCCACGGGACTGCGCATCGCTCCTCGAGCGGAGCACGAGATTGTCGTAGGACATGTTGAAGAAGCGCGTGTAGCCTCCGGAGAGCGACAGCCCCTTCGGCGGGTTCGCCCCGGAATGGCAGCGCACGCAGTTCCGGTCCCAGACGGGCTGGATCACGCGTACGTAGTCGAGCACGCCCGCATTCCCCCAGGCGGGCGGCGTGAGGGGCGTCGGCGCGCGGCGCGCGGACGACGTGACGAGCGGCGCCGCCGCGGTCCGGCGGTTCTCGTGGCAGCCCGTGCAGCTCTGCGTCTCGCCCGGCATGAGGTTGAGCGCGTCCGTCATGCGGCGGATCTCGCGTCCCTCGGAATCGACGAGCTGAAGGTAGATCTCCTTGAGCGCGGGCACCTCCAGGTGCGCGCTGCCGTCCTCCGCGACCGGCGCGTACGTCCAGACGCGCTTCGCGTAGTAGGACGAGGCGCCCAGGAGCGGTCCCTGGTCGAGCACGCCGTTCCAGGTGCGGTTCACGGTCTTCGGCAGCTGCTCCATCACGCGGATGTGGGTCGCCGCGCCGCGCGCGACACGCCCCTCGAGGCCCTTGTTCACGTCGGAGACGACGATCCGCGCGAGCGGGACCTCCTCCCGTTCCGGCTGGCCGGGCGGACACGCCTCGAGCGTGAAGACGTTCGTCGCCGCCGGCACGAAGTCCGCCAGCGCCTTCGGCGCGGGACGCGGCACGACGGGGTGCGGCAGGAAGCAGCTCGTCCCCGGGTCCTCGTAGACCGTCGCGCGACGGCCGTCGTCCGCCAGCAGCGACAGGACGTAGCGTCCCTTCTTCTCGACGCCCCGCGCGGCCAGCACGCGGTCACGCGCGACGGGGAACGGATGGCACCACGACCAGAAATGGCACGTGTCGTAGATGCACGGCAGCTCCGGCGTCCACAGGCGCACCGCACCTTCCGCGTCTTCCTCGGGACCGTTGCGGTTGCTGATGGACCCGATGGCGCCGTAGGGCGAGTTGTGGTGCGGCGCGAAGAGCGCGACGACGCCCGAGTAGTCCGGCAACTCGGCGGCCTGGATGAAGGAGGCGGGATCGACGGAGAGGTTGCCGAACCAGAGGGACAGCTGCCGCCCGTCGGGATACTGCGTCCAGAGCGACTGGCGGTAGGTGAGGTTCCAGTCGATGTAGCTCCAGCGCGTGTAGAGGATGCGGCCGTCGGAGAGCGGGCAGAGGCAGAAGTCCGACAAGGTGTTGGAGCTCAGCCGGCGCGCGTTCGAACCGTCGGCATCCATCACGTGCAGGTGCATGCAGGGTCCGGGCTGGCAGACCTGGTGGTAGCCCGGCGTGCGGGACGAGACAAACGCAATCCGACCGCCTGCCAGGTAGACCGGGCTCGCGTTGTGCGCCGCCGGCGTGTCCGTGAGCTGCCGGAGCCCCTTGCCATCCAGCCCGATTTCGTAGATCTGCCAGGTGGACGCGGCGTGCCGCTTCATCGAGAACAGCGCCTTCGTCGCGTCGTACGAGAGGGACAGGTCGTAGATGAGCGAATTGGTCTCGGCGAAGACGGTCCGCACCGCGTTGTCCTTCGCCGGCTCGATGACGCGGATCGCGCAGCCCCATCTGCCGTCCAGGGGCCGGGACTGCCAGACGGCGTTCGGCACGGCGCCGGACTCGAGGGGCGCCTGCGCGACATAGGCGATCGGGGGCAGCGCGCGCACCTCCGCGGCCAGCGCGGCATCTTCGGCCTCCCAGTTCCGCGGCGCCGGCTGGGGCTGGTCCACCAGAAAGCAGCGGACCATTGCGCGCGCGTCCGCGCCGTCGCGGCCGCGGTTCACGAGCCGGAGAACATGCCGCCCGGCCGCCAGGCCCTTCGCGACCTCGAACCGATCGCCCTTCTCGGTGTCGAACAGACCGCACGACCGGCCGTCGACGAAGGCCTCGATTCGCGCGCCGGGGTTGTCCCAGCCATGCGTGATGAGGCCCCAGACCTGGCAGCGCCCACCCTTGCGGCAGCGGAATCCGGCCGCCGTGCCGGCAAACGGAAGCTCGACGGAGTCGCCGGCCTTCGCACTCGTCCAGGCGCAGCGGACGCGGCCGGACAGGGGTGAATTCTTGTCCGTCTCGGCATGCCAGCGCCCCGTCGTCCTCACGCCGGGCGTCGTCCAGGGCACGTCGACCATGCCGCCGCGCGTCTCGCCCTCGGAATCGTGCGGGCCCGCGGCCTGCAGGCCGGCCGCGGCGAGGGCCACGAAGAGAATCGCAAAACCTCTCATGGGGGACTTCCTACCTGAAAAGCAGCACGCTGCCATGCCCCGCGGCCAGCGAACACAGCGAAACGTTGCAGAGAAGACGTCTGTTCATATGCACACCCCTGGAAGAAAACCCCGGCAATACCTATTTGCGTCCGATTTCCCCGCGAAGGCCCTGGAGGAGGACGCGGCGGCGCGGGTTGTCCGCGGAGGGACGGAAGTGCGAGGCGTCCATCCCGCGGCTCACGGCCTCCTTTTCCACGCTCCAGCCGTCGAACTCGCGGTAGGCGTGGTAGGTCCAGTCCCAGCCCAGCTCCTCGAAGACGGAGATGCAGTCGCGGATGTACCCTTCAGCGCCGGGCGCCCAGGCGATGGCGGAGAACTCGCCGCAGAACATCTTCGCCCCGTGCTCGCGCTGGAAGTCGATGACGGGCTTCAGGGACTTCATCAGGAAATCTCGGTTCCAGCCGCGCTTCGGGTCGGGCCACGTGTGGACCGTCTCCAGGGGCGTCAGAATGCCCTGGTGCGTGTAGTCGTGCGGATAGTAGAGATGGACCTGGTAGATGACGTTGTCGAGGTCGATGGCGGAGAGCGACTTGAACCAGCCCGGGTCGCAGTACATGGACTCGACGATGATCGTCGTCTCGGGGTCGATCGCGCGGATCGCCTTCGCGATGCGCGCCTGCAGTCCGACGATGTCCCCGCCCGGAATCGCGTGCGACCGGTGGTTGGCCTCGTTCATCAGGTCGTAGCCGTAGATGTCGTCGTGGCGGCCCCTGCAGCGCCGGGCGATCTGCTCCCAGCTCCAGAGGAAGAGGTCCGCGTAGCGGCGGTCGTGGAAGATGCGCCAGTCGCCGTTCCACGCGAGCGGGTCGCCGAGCTTCGGCGAACAGGTGCCGCCGCACGCGTAGTGCGCGTCGACCACGACCTTCATGCCGCGGGCGCGCGCCTGGTCGAGCGTCGCGGAGATGCGGTCCAGCTCATTCTCGACATTCCGGCGGAATCCCGCGGCGTAGACTTCGAAGTTCGTCGCCGGTCCCGTGCCGGGGATGTGGAACTGATAGCGGACCAGGTTCGCGCCCCAGGCCTGCAGGTTGTCCCAGGCGTCGCCCTTCATGCCCCCCAGCATCACGCCGCGCAGGCGGGGGAGGTCCTTCACGCGATCGGGATACTTCACCTTGTAGCCGGCGTTGCGCTTCGGCACGAGCGGCTGCGGCTCGCGGATGCGGAGCGTCGAGAGGTCGCAGGTCACCGCGCCGCGCGCACGGCAGATGCCGACCTGGACGACGGCCTTGCGCCGCACCTTGTCCGTGCGGTCGAGGAAGACCACCTCGCCTGGGCCGAAGTCGCCGGAGACGGTCGGCCCGCCCGGCCAGCTGCGGTTCCCGCCCATGGACATGTCCAGGTAGTTGGACGCGAAGCGGAAGCCGAGGTAGTTCTTCTCCGCGTCGGCGACACCCTCGGCCTTCACCGTCGCCGCGAGCTCGAACGGCCTCCCGTCATAGCCCGAAAGGTCGAGCTCGGCCTCCGCGTAGGCGTCGCCGACCTGGTCGAGCCGGGCCGTCAGCACGCCGTTCTCGATTTTAGCCGCGCCCAGGGTCCGCCAGACGAGCCCGGTCACGGGCGTCCACACGAACGAGGGCGGCAGCGCCGCGCCTTCTCCGTCTGCAAAGGCGGCGGGCGGCGGAGCGAGGACGAGGGCGAGAGCCAGAACGAGGATGTTCTTCATGGGAATCTCCCCTTTGAGATCTGAAATTCTCCAGTGGGGATTCTACCAAACATCCCGCCGAAGGTGTAGCAGGTGAAACATTAGAACCAGAGCGAGAACCAGTTGTCGGCGTCGTCCACGTTGGAGAGCGACGCGTAGTCCGAGACGCGGAAGACCTTCTCCTCCACGCCGCGGGACATCGTCAGCACCCAGACGCGCGGCACGCCGGCGGTCTCGACGGAGGGCGGGAGCGGACGCGCCCGCACCTTCCACCCGTCCATGCCGTTCTCCGTCGCGAAGGAGAAGAACGTGTCGTTGCGGGACGTGCCCGCGAGACGGCCCTTGGCCAGCACGAGCGGCCCGCGCATGACCTGCACGCCCGGGTAGTTGCGGCAGAGGCCCGTCATCTCGGGCGAATACCATTCCATGAAGTGGACCGTGTACGCGCCGACGTCCGTGATGCTGTGGTTCGCCGGTGAGGCCGGCATGCGACGGCCCCAGCGGCAGGTCCACGGCACGACGCGCGGAGACAGGTCGAAACCGAGCGACCAGGCGCTTTCGCCCGCGGGCGCGTCGACCGTGCACCAGCCCTTCTCGGCCGTCGCGGCCTTGCCGTTGACGGTGAACGTCTTCGACCAGGACGGCACGCGGAAGCGGATCTTGCCGGCCTTCTCGCGCGTGACGGAGACGACGACGGGCGTGTCCGCGTAGGGATAGCCGCCGCCGATCTTCACCGTCGCGCCCGGCATCTTTGCCGTCGCGTCGGAGTAGAGCGCGACCCAGAGCGTGCCGTCCTTGGCCATGCCGCCGAAGGAGTCCGCGAAGTCGAAGTAGGTGCGCATCATGTTGTCCGGGCAGCACTGGTGGTGGAACATGCCCGTCTGCGGCGGCGCCCAGAAGTGGCGCGAACCATGGGAGCGGACAATGTGGGCGCCCCACTTGCCATCGCGCGTGACGCCGGCGAGGAACGCGTTGTGGAACGCCTCGTCGATGCGGTCCGCGTACTTCGCGTCGCCCGTGACGAGCAGGAGCTCGCGGTTGAGGCGGATCCAGTGCGTCACGTCGCAGAGCTCGGTCATGCCGTTGAGCTGGTTCGCGGCATGCCAGAAGTGGTCGAAATGGCCGGCGGACTTCATCGGGTTGAGCTCCTCGCGCTCGAGGTGCCCGTAGTACGCGACGACGGCGTCCAGCACGCGCTTCTCGCCCGTGAGGCGGTAGTAGTCCACGAGGCCCTCAAGACAGCTCTGCGTCTCGTAGGCCTTCGCCCAGAAACCGGGCTCGGGATACCACGTGTGGATCATCTCCTTGCGGTGGGCGTCGTGGATGAGCGACGCGGGCGAGTAGGGCTCCTTGTCCATCGCCGCGACGATCTGGTCCGCGAGGGCGCGATACTCGGCCTTGTCCGTCAGACGGTGGAGCTCGAGCACGGGACGCAGAATGCTCATCGAGGAGACGCCGTTCCAGGCGCCCGTCTTGTCGATGGTGAGGTTGAGACGCTTCAGCTGGGCGACCAGGTGGTCGAGCAGCTTGACCGCGCCCTCGAGCGCAACCCTGTCGCCCGTCGCGCGGTAGATGTCGACGAGGGCCCAGAGCGTGTACTTCTGCCCCCAGATGTTGAAGCACCCGTGCGTCTTGGCATCGGGGTTGTCGGGATTGCTGCGGAGAAAATCCTCCTTCGTGTACGTGCTCAGATAGCCGTTCTCCTTCTGGAACTCCTTCAGGAAGGCGTGCGTCTTCTCGACGATCCAGGCCTTGAGGGACGCGTCCTGCGTGTACATCGCGGCGCCCGCGAAGCAGAGCATCGTCTTGCCCCAGTACTCGTTCTGCCACCCGACCCTGTCATCGTAGTGGGTGCGGAACGCGTTCACGCACTCCTCGTACATGTCGCCGCGCGCCCAGTCCGAATAGGCGCGCGTGCGGATGCAGGCGTCGGCGCTCGCGCCCGCCAGACCCTGCAGGCGCACGTCCTTCACCGCCGGCGCCGTAAACACATCCGCGAAAGCCGTCAGTCCCGCGAGGGCGACCGACGAGCACAGGAAAGCTGAGGATTTTTTCATATCGGTATATGTTAGCAGAAAAGAACAGCCGGGGCAAATTCGTTTGCCCCGGCCGGGATGAAACGGGCTGAGTCCACTTGCGCCCGGCGGCCCGTGCTAGCGGAAGAGAATCACCGTGTTCGCGCCGGGCATCTTGAGCAGCAGCGTGCCGTCCACGTGGACGAACGCGCACTTCGCGTCCCAGTCCGGCGACACGAGGGCCGGCTCGAAAGTCCAGCCCGCGGCGGTCGCGGGGCCCTCCCAGTCCGCGCAGGACGCGATGCGGAACGCCTTGCCGTTCCAGGAAGAGGAGCCCTTCGCGTCGACCAGCTTGAGCGTACCCGTCTTCGGCAGGCGCACCTTTCCGGTGGTCGTCACGCGCGGACGCTCCGCGTTCGCCGCGGAGACGGCGACCGTGCCGTCCTCGAAGGCGACATCCGCCGCGACCGACGCGGTGGCGGGGACGTCCGCGCCGTCCTTCGACAGCAGCAACGTGCCCGGACCCGCGACCGAACCCGCGAAGTCCGCCCATCCGTGCGCGAGCACCGCGGAGCCCGCGCCGATGGCGACCGTGCCTGCGCCGGACACGGAATGGAGCGTGGCCTGCTCCGCGTCGATGGCGAGCGTCGCGCCCGCGGCGACCGTCACCGGACTCGTCGCCGGCAGAACCGGTCCGCGCGTCCCTGTCCCCAGGGACGCCGTCAGCGTGCGGACCTCCTCGGGCGAGAGCGCGCGGTCGTAGATCCGCACGTCGTCGAAGAACGCGCCGCCCGCGCAGGTCTTCGCGGAATCGCCGTTCAGGAAGAAGTCGCCCTCGCCGAGCGTGCCCGTGAAATCGTACTCGATCCGCTCCTGCACGCCGTCCCGGAAGAACCGGAGCAGGCCGACCTGCGGATCGACGGTCACGACGTAGTGGGCGAAGGACGTCGGCTGGTTGCAGCAGGACCACCAGCCGCTGACCTTGCTCTTGTTGCCGAAGGTCGCGAGGCACCTGCGCGGACAGCCGCTGTTGAAGAAGCGGAAGCTCGTGTTCGCCGCAGACCGGTCGCCGAAAGCCAGCAGCGTGACGTCCTCCTGCAGGCCGTTGGACGAGAACCGGAGCGAGACCGTGTAGGGCGAATCCCCCTTCGGGAAGTTCGCGGGGAGGTCCGCCTGCGCGGCCTTGAGGGCCACGGTGCTCTTCAGCGCGGAACCGCCAAACGCGCCCGTGTTCGCGACGAGGCTGGGCGCATCCCCGACGCCCTCCTGCCGCACGAGGTCGGCCCCGCCCTTCGCCGCCTTCCCGGGATTGGCCGCGTCGTCAAAGGTCCAGTGGCAGACCGGCTCGGGCAGCAGCGCGGCGGGGTCCTCCACGCGCGGGTGCGCGAACGCGTATTCCGCGGCGACCTCCTCGTCCGTCAGCTGGTGGTCCCAGACGCTGACCTCGTCCATCGCGCCGACGAAGCGCTTGCCGGTCTCGTTGGAGCCCAGGACGACCTCCGTGCCCGACGAGATGGACAACGTGTGCGTGCCGGTCTTCGTGCTCTTGAGCTCGCCGTCGTACCAGACCTTCAGCGTGTTCGCGTCGTAGCCGAAGGCCACGTGGTGCCAGCCGCCGTCCATGAGCCCCGCGACGGCGAAGCGCGGCGAGTTCGGGCTGTCGACCGTCAGCCAGTTGTCGATCTCGACTTCGATCTCCTTGCCCCCGTTCACGATCCAGAAGACGAACTGGCAGCCGTCACCGCCCCAGCTGCCGTGGCGGTAGACGTAGCAGGGATTCGTCTGCGAGGCCGGATCGGGCCTGATCCAGAAGCTGACGCTCACGGCCTTGTTCTTGACGGGGAAGCCGTTCTCGGGATGCGACGACCGCGACAGGAGGTAGCTCCTCTCCGACGCCGTCGCGGGGAAGTAGGCCGCCCGGCCGCCGTTCACGCCCGGCACCGAATACGGCGCGGTCTCGCCCTTCGGGTCGAGCGCGCAGCCGTACTCGCCGGAATCGCGGCCGAGGTTCTCCGGATCGTCGAAGCTCCAGTAGCGCACGCGGCCCCTCCGGACGAAGGGGCGCTTCAGCGCGAGCGTGCCGGCCGCGACGGTCGTCGCGCCCCCGTGGCGGTTGTCGCCCGCGAGCGTGAGCGTGTAGCCCGCGCCGTCCTTCACGAAGTCCGCGTTTCCGGCGAGCCGCGCCTTGAAGACGTCGTTCGAGCCGGCGGGCCCCGTCACGGCGAGCGTCTGGCCGTCCGCGACCTTGACGGTGCCGGACAGGCCCTCGCCCGCAAGCTGGTGGACGGTGGCGGTCTTGTTGACGGTCATCGTGCCGCCGGCGTTCACCGCGAGGTGGAGCGTCTCCGGGAACGCGAAGGAGGCGGGGAAGGAGAGCGATCCGTCGTAGAACCTGAGCCAGCCCTCATAGCCCGACAGCAGGGCGGGTGCCGCCTCGTGGCCCAGCGACCAGCTCTCGCCGCCGGTGTAGTAGAGGTTGCCCTTGCCGACGAGGCGTCCGTGGAAGGTGGAGACGCCGCCGTTGAAGGAGGTCTCGCCGGAGCAGACGTAGCAGTCGTGTCCGTTGAGGTCGACGGTGCAGCCCGCATGGCCGATGCGGAGCGCGGCCAGGGTGACATTCGACTCGAAGCGCGCCGAGGCGTTGTTCCAGAGCGTCACGAACGAATTCGAGGAGTAGTAGCGCGGACCGAGGACGACCGTCGAGGCGTTGCACGGCTGCAGGTCCATCTTGTACGTGTCGATCGAGGTGGCGGGATTGAGATGGAGCGTGCCGTTGCCGAGGATGACCCACTTCCTGCCGGACGTGTCGTTGCCCCACGGGCTCGCGTGTCCGAGCTGAAACTCGAGCGTCGTGCCTGCGCCGATGGTCGTCTCGATGTTCTCGTTGGGGAACTTGAATTCCTTCGTGCCGGCCAGCGTGATCGTGCCGGCGTTCGTCTGCGAGAGGACCAGTCCGCCGAGGATCGTGACGGCTGTGTTGTTCGAGACGACGGCGCCGTCCGCGAGCTTCGTGAAGTCCCAGACGGTCTTCTTCGCCAGCAGCTCCTCGACGGAGTAGGACGAGGTTCCGCTCACCTCCCAGTTCGCGGCGTCGCCCCATTCGCCGCCCGTCGCGGGCCCCTTCCATTTCAAGGTGCCGTCCAACCCCCATGCCGCCGACACCAGCAGAACCAGGCTCCACGCAATCTGTCGCTTCATGTCCACACTCCTTGTCTTGCACCTCAAACAGAGATCTTGGGCGCATTATACCACATTTCCGCGCGGCGCCAAGCCGTGGAGGCGCGGACGCGGCCAGGCTTGCCGGGGCCGGGGAGTCGTGAAGGTACGAGTCTGGGGGATGCGAGGTGGAATGACGAGGTGAAGTCCGCGGGAAAGGCCTCACCGCCACTGGAGGTCGGCGAAGGGCTTGGCGGGGCCGCCATCGTCGTCCGAGACGGGATAGGGGCCGCGGCCGATGTCGGCCGGCGTGTAGTTCTGAGGCCAGCCCTCCGCGGGCTTCTCGCCGAACGTGTCGCGCACCGCGTCGAACATGCCGAAGCCGAATTCGCCGTTCGGCTCCGCGTAGGAGCCCTCGCCCCACTCCTGGAGCGGCGCGAGCGTGACGCGCTTCGTCCCCGTCTCCTCGACGAACCGCTTCGCGTCGCGGCAGATCCGGCGGAAGTGCTCGACCGTGCGGCCACGGACCTCCGAACCGTCGTGCCAGGGACGGTCGTCCCAGCCGGTGGAGAGGTTCGGCAGGAAGTCGATCGGCGCGGCGGCGCGGGCCGCCTTCCAGTAGTCGTAGCTGGAGGCCGCGACGTCCGCGAAGTCGTGCACGCAGGGCGACAGGGGCTTCTTCCCGCCCGTGCCGAGGTAGTGGTAGGTGACGGTCTCGTCGAAGCCGAAGGCCGCCTGGCGCTTCACGTCCGCGGGGGACTGTCCGCACTGTCCCAGGAAGTAGATGCCCTTGTAGCCTGCGGCGCGCGCCATCGCCCGCGCCTTGTCGAGCATGCGCTTGCAGCCGCCCCGGCCGTTGTCGCGTTCGAGGCAGCCGCCATCCCAGATGCTCATGTAGGGCATGCCGTTCACCTGCATGTACTGCGGATGGTTGAACACGTGCTTGATGCAGTGGTCGATCGTCCGCGTCCAGTGCGCCTCGTCGCTGAGCGGCGGCGGCGTGTGGTTGCACCACATGATCGCCCACTTGATGTACTTCGCGAAGCGCGCCTGCTTCAGCGACGATTCGAAGTAGCCGAGATGGCCGCTCCCGTACCAGTCGACGAGGTAGAACGAAATGCCATGCTCGACGGCCCACTTGATCTGCCAGTCGAGCAGCTCGGGATTCGTGTTCGAGTACCAGCCCGCCGCGGGACGGCGTGCGGGGTCCGTCCGCCAGATCTTGAGCCAGTGGTGCGTCTGCGCCCAGTCCAGGAAGTAGAACGCGCCGACATCGACGCCCGGCGTCTTCACGGGCTTCGGCTCGGGGATGTAGTCCGTCGCGCGCGGCAGGTTCAGGGACGGCCCGATCTTCACGGGGACCTCCGCGACCGCGGAGGCGACGTTGCCGCCCGTGAACGCGATCCGGGCCGTGAACGCGCACGGCTTCTCCGCGACGACCGTGACGCGGTGGAGCACCGAGTCGCCACCGCCGAGCGGACAGAGTCGGGACGCCTTCTCCGCGTTCACGATCTTCACGCCGTCGGGCAGGCCGTCCACGCGGCACTGCACGTCCTTCGCGGCGACCGTGCCGACGTTGAACACGCCGACCTCGATGTCGACGGGACGCCCCGCGCGGTCGAGTTCGAGCGCCCGTTTCGTGTGCGAGAGGATCAGCTCGGCGGGGAGCGCCGGCTTCTTCGCGCAGAATTCGACGTCCTTCAGCGGGACCTCGAGCCCGGTCTTCGCGTTCAGGACGCGGAACAGGTTGATGGGTCCCTGCCACTTGCCGCGCTGGCTCTTCCACGGGTAGTTCGCGTTCCAGCTGACGCAGGACTGCGCGTCGAAGTAGTAGCGCCGCGCCTTCCCGTCCCCGATCAGGTGCAGGTGCTTGTGCACCTTCACGAGGCCGCCCGTCTCGCCAACCCATTCGACATTCGCCCAGACCGTCCGGTCCTGCGGCGGCACCGTGAACGCCACGCCGCCGCCGGGCGTCGCTGTGCCGAGCACCGGGAACGCGGCGGCGTCGTTGACGATGGCGACGGATTCGAAGGTCGTCTGCACCTTCGCGTCCGCCGGCATGTCGATGCGCAGCGAGACGATCTTCGGCTGGCCCGCCCAGAGCGGACGGATCCGATACGTGTGCCATTCGCCATCCCCGATCCACTGGAAGGAGGTCGCCAGGTGCTGCGGCGCCGCGCGGTCGCCCGGCCGGCTGTAGAACAGTTCGCCCGGACCGCCCACGGTCGTCTTCGCGCGGAACACGACCTCGTGCGTGTTCCGGGGCGTGTCGAGACTGAAGGTCGGCGAGGTGATGAACGGGTCCAGGCCCTTCGAGTCGTACCGCACGCCGTCGGGCGTGTTCGTCGGCGCGCACTGGTGCCACCACCAGCCTCCGTTCCGACAGGCCTCGCCCTTCCATTCGTACGTGTCCGCGGCGAACGCCGTCCCGGTCACGACCACGGCCGCCAGCGCGGCGGCAAGCCTCTTCATCGACACCATGTTCCAGGCTTTCATCTTCGGAATCTCACTCCTTGAACGGATTCACGGCGCGCATGCCGCGGTAGAGCTGCCCGTCGTTCAGGTCCTCGGTCACGATCTCGTGGCAGTGGCAACGCTCCGCGGCGGACACAATCAGCGCGTCCCAGTAGGACAACTGGCATTCCGCCTGGACCATCACGGCATGCCTGACAAGGTCGTAGGTGACATCGCAGCCCTGGAGGGGGCGGAAGACGTCCAGAAAACCATCGACAACCTCACGGGACATTTTCAGTTTGCCCAACATCTGCGAGCAGAATTCGTTCACCACCTGGCTGGAGATGCACCCGTCATGGTTCACCTGCAGGGCGTGGTTCAGCAAATCCATGGCGATTTTCTTCTTCCGCTCATCCTGCCAACTCGCCGCGTAGATGAGGATGTTGGTATCGAAAAATCTCATTTGAAGCGCCCTTCGAAGCGTTCCTCATACAGGGCCGCGCGGTCGAACTTCCAGCCCGGTGGAACTTGAACCGCATGCTTCTCACACAACTCCATGAACCGGTCGGCAGTGCTTTTCCGCGCCGCCTGGATTTCCCTGACCTTGTTCTCGAGGCATTCGCGGACATACTGGTTGAGACTGGTGCCGTGTTCGGCGGCCCAGTCCCTGATTTCCTCGACGATTGCGGGCGGAATGGACAACGTGATGCTCATGGGATCCTCTTTTCTCCTCGGGTTCGCACGTATTATATAAAACCCGTGCGGACACGGCAATACGTGCGATTTGGAAAACCGTGTTGC
>JAEDMN010000269.1 GCA_016302985.1 Kiritimatiellia bacterium
AAAATTCGTGATCATCGACCACAAGGTGGTCGGCGGGCCGGATGTGCTGGTTCATGTCCGGCATTATGCCGGACAGCAGGACATCTACCGCCGGGCGGTGGGGGGCGATGGGTTCGCAGACGTTTCAGTCTATCTCCATCTGCCGCACCAGGGGAAACTCGTTGAGATGCGGTGGGCGTAGGAGACGGGGGCTGCAGAGACGTCATACGTGTCGGATGTTCTGAAAAGTTGCAAAATCCTGAAAGGGATGTTTCGAAAAGTTGCAGAATTTATTTGGAATAAGTCTGGAAAGTTGCATCCTTGTCGTAATGGTCGGATTTTGATAGAATATGCCCGCTTTTGAAAGGGGCTTATGGAGCTGAAACGCAAGTTCTATGACCGACTGAAGTGTTGGAAGGAGAATCACCGCTGCGAGTGTCTTCTGATCAAGGGGGCGCGGCAGATCGGCAAGACCTATATTGTCGAGAAGTTCGGGCGTGAGCAATATGAGAGCTTCATCGAGTTCAACTTCGTGCTTGAACCGACGGCGGCGGAGATTTTCGATGGTAGCCTGAAGTCGGACGATCTCATCACGAAGATTTCCGCCTATATCGGAACCCGGAAACTGATTCCGGGGCGCACGCTGATCTTTCTTGATGAGATCCAGGAGTGCCCGAACGCGCGTACGGCGCTGAAGTCCTTTGCGCTGGACGGACGCTATGACATAATCGCCTCGGGATCGCTTCTCGGCATCAAGTATCGGAGCAAAAAACGCCGCGAGAAGTCGGAACCAAAATCGATCGCCGTCGGGTATGAACGACAGGTGACGATGCATTCGCTCGACTTCGAGGAGTTTCTTTGGGCGAAGGGGATATTGCCGGAAGTCATTGCCTCGCTGAAAGGGTATTACGAACGACGCGAGGCCCTGCCGGATGTCCTGAACGAGCGGTTCTCCGGCTATCTGCGGGAGTACATGCTGGTCGGCGGCATGCCGTCTGTCGTCAGGGCTTATGTCGAATGCGGTAACTTCGGCCCCGTTCAGGAGGAGCAGGAGAAGATTCTGGACGCCTACATCGACGACATCCACAAGTACGCCGAGAAGGTCGACGTCCCGAAGATCGAAAGCTGCTACCGGGCCATCCCGCGCATCCTGTCGAAGGACAACCGAAAGTTCAAGTATTCCGAAATTGAGAAGAACGGAAGCGAGCGGAAGTTCGGCGAGTCCATCGCATGGCTCAGGGATTCAGCACTCGCGCCAATGGCCGAGAACGTGATCGTTCCCGAGCTGCCCCTTTCGGCAAATGTGCGCGAGGGGTGGTTCAAGTTGTACCTTTCGGACATCGGGCTGCTCTGTGCCCTGTACGGTCTGGAAACGAAGAAATTGCTCTTTTCGGGGCACTTGTCCGGGAATGCGAAGGGCGGGATCTACGAGAACCTGATCGCGGGAATGCTGCAGCGCAAGGGCTATGCGCTTCGTTATTATAAAACACTTGATGGCTCCCGCGAAGTCGAGTTCGTCATCGAAAAGGACGGCGGCGTCGTGCCGATCGAAGTCAAGGCGACGAACGGTGCGACGGTCTCCCTCAACGAGACGCTGAAGATGCGCGGTGTGGTCTATGGCTACAAGTTCGTTGAAGGAAATGTCGGCATCGCAGGCAACAAGATCACCTTGCCGCATTTCATGGCGATGTTCATCTAACGACGGGGAAACGACATGGCTTGCATGATTCCGGAGACGCTGCTGGACTTCGACCCTCAGGCGCGGGAAGACCTCGTCTTCAACGCGCTGAAGACGGGACTGGACGACAACTACCTGGTGTTCCATTCCTGTCCGGTGAACCAGACGGGGCGGGACGGGACGTTCTACGAGAAGGAAGTCGACTTCGTCGTCTACCACCGCGCGAAGGGCATCCTCTGCCTGGAGGTGAAGAACGGCGCGGGGATTTCGTACTACGGTGGGGTCTGGCGGTATTCGAGCGGGCAGCCGATGCCGCACGGCGGACCATTCAAGCAGGCGCAGCTCGAGCGCATCACGGTCTGCAACCTGCTCGCGACGCGCGGCGAGGAGGCGGCGGTGCTCAGGGGCGACGAGCGGTTCCGCGACATCGGCCGCCGGTGCAAGGTCGTGTGGGGCGTCTGGTTCCACGGCATGGCGCGGGCCGCGCTCGACCGCGTCGCCTTCCCGCCGGAGGCGCCCCGCGACCGCGTCCTGTCGATCGAGGACCTCGAGCCGTCGCGCGTGCAGGCCGCGGTGGACGCGCTGTTCTCGGTCGATCTGCCGAACGGGCTGCGGACGCGGCTGGACGATGCCGACAACCGCTGGATCCTCGACGAGGTGCTCGCGCCGCGCATCCCCGGGCTCTGTCCGTCGAAGCGCGTGCGGGTGGATTTCGACGAGATCGTCTACAGGCAGCTCATCCGGGAGCAGATGCGCGTGCTGGACTTCCTCGACGGGCAGCACAGCGCGGTCATCAACGGCATGGCCGGGACGGGCAAGACCTTTGTCGCGATCGAACGGACGCGGCGCTGCGCCGCGCGCGGGGAGCGGACGCTCTACCTGTGCTTCAACACGGCTCTGCGCGACTACCTCAAGGCGGATTTCGGGAACGTCCACCGCGCGCTGGCGGGCAAGGTCGACTTCAAGACGCTCGACGACTTCGTGGCCGCGTATGCGGGCGTCCTGCCGGGCGACTTCCTGAAGCGCCCGAAGGAGGAAAGGCTGGACCTCCAGACTGCGCGCTATGCGAAGGCCGTGCAGCGTCTTCGCGCGGAACCGTCCCAATTCCCCTATACGCAGGTGATCGTCGACGAGGGACAGGACTGCGCGATCGCCTACATCGAGCAGTCGGGGATCATGGACGCGCTGAAGGAGACGGTCACGGCGAAGAAGAACAAGACGGGGAACGACTCGTCGTTCTTCATGTTCTACGACGCCTTCCAGCTCGTCTCGTTCCGGTCGGACGACTTGGCCGAGCTCCCGCGGGTGATCCGCGAGTCGGACTGCAAGCTGACCCTGTACAAGAACTGCCGCAACACGCATTCGATCGCGAACGCGGCGGCCCGCGGCATCCTGGGCGGGGACAGGGAGCCGGAGATGGCGGCGGGGGCGTTGCCGGGACTGAAGCCGGACGTCGTGTTCCTGGAGCCCGGAATGAAGTCCGAGGACTACGCTGCGGCCGTGGGCAGGCGCCTGAAGGACCTGCGCGAGGGGTATGCGTCCGACGACATCGTCGTGCTGTCGTGTTCGCCGTACGGGGAGGGCCACAGCCGCCTGGAGAAGAAGTTGAGCGCCAAGGGGGCGGGTGTGCGGACGTTCAACCAGGCCTATCGCTTCTCGACCTACCGTAAGTTCAAGGGCCTGGACGCGCCGGTCGTTGTCCTGGTCGACGTCGACAAGAGCGCGTTCGTCGGCGCGCAGGGTTCCATGCCGTTCTACGAAGGGGCGTCCAGGGCGCGCCAGCGTCTGGTCGTCTTCGCCAGCATGGACGACGCGGACTGCGCCGAAGTCGTCCGCGCCTATTCAGGCGAGTCGAGTCCTGCCCCCGTCGACCGCGCCAAGGCGAAGTTCGCGGAGCTCTTCCATCTGGTTGCGGGCTCTCCTGCCGAATAATCTCCGGTCCGGCGAAAATCTGAATAAATCTTCTCCAACCCCCTTGGGAAATCGGGGGGGCGTGTGATATACTGGGCTCGTTGCGGGGATCAATGCCTGTAACGCAGAACTTAAGATCGCTAGAAGCGCCGGAAGGGTTCCGGTGGCGCCAACCGAGCTCGTTGCCTCCTGCACGTGCCGCGGTGGTCCAGGATGAAGCGTCCCGATCCGTACTCAAGGCAAAGGAGTGAAAAATGATGAACAGCGAAGCGAAGTCCGTCCCCCTGCAGGAAGTCGTCAATGGCATTTGCTGGTCGTACCGCGTTCTGGACGACGGCACGG
>JAEDMN010000270.1 GCA_016302985.1 Kiritimatiellia bacterium
GCCGGGCCCTCCGGCTCCTCGTCCGCGGGGAATTCGAGCTTGAGGTTGTCCAGTTCGGTGACGTAGGGCAGCACCGCGCAGCAGTTGCAGTAGTGCGTGCGCTGCTGCGCGTCGATGAGGCCCAGTTCGAACATCTTCAGGGAGAGGATCTGCATGGCGCGGTCGAGCTGGAGGGCGCATTCCTTGAGGTAGTCGAAGGAGGCCTGGTCCAGCGTCCCCCGCTCCATGTCCGCCGTGATGTTCGCCAGGATGTTGATCCTGTTCATTGTCCAGATCATGTCGTCTCGTCCGCGCCTTTACATTCGTGAAATCAGGACATTATCGCACATGCATGCGGCAATGGCAAGCGGGCGTGTGGTATAATTGGCGGAGACAACCCCGAAAGGACGTCCATGGACACGCCGCGAACAATTGCCGAGACCCTTCCGAAGACGGATGCCGCGGGCCGCCCCGTGCTGGCCGCGCTGGCGAACAACATGGTGTCGCCGCTGGCCGCACCGGTGATCGGCGAGCCGGAGCTGGTTCCGCTCACCCGCGCGGATCCCCACGGCGCGCTCGTCCACCGCGGCACGCTCGTGTTCCTGCTGGCGAAATGCGCGGCCAAGCTCTTCCCCGCCTGCCGCTTTCGCGTGCGCAACTCGATCGGCCCCGCGCTCTGGTGCACGGTCGACGCGCCCCCGGGCGGGGGCGCGGCCCCGGCGCCGGACGCGCTCGTGGCGAAGCTGCGCCCCGCGCTGGACGCGCTCGTGCAGGCCGACGTCCCGATCGTCTTCGAACCCGTCGCCTACGGCAACGCGGTGGCGCTGTTCGAGCGCCTCGGCCGGAAGGACGAGCTCAATCTGCTGCGGCACCGCAACCCGCCGGTCGTCGTGCTCTCCCGCTGCGGCGACTTCCGCGCGCTGAACCAGGGCACCCTGGCCTCCCGCACCGGGGCCGTCGCCGGCTTCTACGACCTCGTGCCCGTCGACGGGGGGCTCGTGCTGAACGTGCCGTCCGCGGACAAGCCCGACGCCGTGGAGCCGCTGCCGTACGTGGAGCCCTACTTCAAGGTCTTCCGCCAGCACGGCGCCCGCACCGCGGTCACGGGCGTCGAGACGATCGGCGACCTGAACCAGGCGATCCTCGAGAAGCGGTTCGACGTGTTCGTGCGCACGGTCGAGGCTCTCCAGACGAAGGATCTGGCCGGCATCGCGGACCAGATCGCGCGGCACAAGCCGTCCGTGCGGCTCGTCCTCCTCGCCGGCCCCTCCTCCGCGGGCAAGACGACCACGGCCCATCGCCTCTGCACGCAGCTGCGCGTGGACGGCTTGCGCCCGCTGCGGCTCTCCACCGACGACTACTTCGTGGGCGACGCCCGCAACCCGCGGGATGAAAACGGCAAGCTCGACTGGGAGCACGTGGACGCGGTCGACGCCGAACGCCTCGCGCAGGACCTCAACGCGCTCTTCGCGGGCGAGCCCGTGCACCTGCGCCGCTTCTCCTTCAAGCAGCACGACGGCTACGACGAGGAGAAGGAGACGCGCCTGCCCCCGAACGGCGTCGTCGTGCTCGAGGGCATCCACGCCCTGAATCCGCGCCTCACCCGCGGCATCGCGGACGACGTGAAGTTCAAGGTGTTCCTCAACGCGCTCACCCAGCTCGTGCTGGACTCGTGCAACCGCATCTCGGCGACGGACACCCGCCTGCTGCGCCGCCTCGTGCGCGACTTCCACTTCCGCGGCATCTCCCCGCTCAAGACGTTCGAGCTGTGGCCGATGGTCGTCGCGGGCGAGCGGAAGTGGATCTATCCGTTCCAGGGCGAGGCGGACGCCGTCTTCAACTCGTCCCTCGACTACGAGCTGGCCGTGCTGAAGCCCTACGCCGCCGAGCTCCTGAACCAGGTGAAGCCGTGGGACGCCGCGTTCGCCGAAGCCCGCCGCCTGTCCGGCATCCTCCACAACGTCTCGCTCGCGAAGAGCGACGCGGTGCCGGGCGACTCCATCCTGCGCGAGACGATCGGCGGCAGCCAGCTCGACTACTAGGGACCGTTGAATGTTGAACGTTGAATGGTAGGGCGCGACGTCCCGTCGCGCCGTGTCGGTCGACGGAATGCTGAGAAGCGGATTGAATAGTCTGGACGGAATCCCCGTCGTGGTGGAGCGCAAGCGGATCCGGCGCATCAACGTGCGCGTGGACGCCGAGGGGCGCGTGCACCTGTCCGTCCCCGTCCGCTGGGCGACGATCGCCGAAGGGGAGGCCTTCCTGCGCGCGAACTGGAAGTGGTGCGTCGAGACGCGGGCGAAGGTGCTGGCGCGGCCGTCGTCGGTGCGCACCCCGCCCACCGCGGAGCAGCTCGCGGCCCTCGGTGCGCTCCTGGACGAGCTGAACGCCGCCTGGGCGGACCGCCTCGCCGAACCGGGCGTGACCTGGAAGCTGCGCCGGATGAAGTCCCTCTGGGGATCCTGCCACTGGCGCAGGCGCCGCATCACCTACAACACGGAGCTCGCCCTCGCGCCCCGCGAACTCGTCGAATACGTCGTTGTGCACGAGCTCACGCATCTGCAGGCGCACGACCATGGTCCGCGCTTCCACGCGCTCATGGACGAACGCCTGCCGGACTGGGCCGCGCGGCGGCGGCGATTGAACAAAAGGGAGTTTTCGGCATGAAGCGCCTGCTGCGCCTCTTCTGGGAGGTCTTTCGGATCGCGCTGTTCGTCGTGGGGGGCGGATACGCGATCATCGTCGTCGCGGACGAGGTGTTCGGCCGCCGCCTGAAATGGCTGCGGGAGGGGGAGCTGCTGGAGCACCTGCCCGTCTTCCAGATGGTGCCCGGCCTGATCGCCGGCAATTCGGCGATCTACGTCGGCCTGAAGACCGCGGGGCGCCTGGGCGCCGCGGTGGCGCTGCTGGCCGTCGCGCTGCCTTCCTACCTGATCTTCCTCGGCGTCTCCTGCGGCTATTCCCTCCTCCCCGTCGGGAATCCCTGGGTCGAGGGCGCGCTGCTGGGCCTGCGCAGCGCGATCACGGGCGTCGTGTTCGCCACGCTGCTGCGGGGCTGGCGCAAGAGCGTGGTCGGCGTCTACGGCTACGCGACCGTCGTGCTGGCGACCGCGCTGCTGGTCGCCGTGAACGCGAACGTGGCGCTCGTCCTGCTCGCGGCCATGGGCGCGGGCATCGTCTGGAAGTTCTGCGGCGGCGCGACGCCGGACCACGACGACGCGTCCGCAGGCCTCGAGCTGCCGCCCCTGTCCCGTGGACGCCAGCTCCTGGTCTGGGGGGGCGGACTGCTCGCGCTGGCCGCGGTCTCCTGGTTCTATGGCGAGGTCTTCTGGTCGTTCGTGAAGTTCGGCCTGCTCGGCTTCGGCGGTGGCTACGTGCTCGTGCCGATGTACATGCAGCAGTTCGTGGGGGCGTCCGCGCCCCAGCTGCAGCTGCCGATGGAGGAGTTCGCGAACCTGATGGCCCTCACGCAGGCGACGCCGGGGCCGGTCAGCGTGAACGCGGCGACCTTCTTCGGCTACCGGATGGGCGGGATTGCGGGCGCGGCGGTCGCCACGGCCGCGCTCCTACTGCCGTCCCTCTTCCTGCTGACGGCCGCGCTGACGGGGCTCGCGCGCTGGAAGCGGAGCCGCTTCGTCCAGGGCCTCCTCTGGGGCGTGAAACCCGCCACCAACGCGCTGATCCTCAAGGCGGGAATCGCCTTCGCGGGCATG
Source organism: Kiritimatiellia bacterium (assembly GCA_016302985.1). Lineage (GTDB taxonomy): Bacteria > Verrucomicrobiota > Kiritimatiellia > RFP12 > UBA1067 > RUG572. The sequence continues at coordinate 3,693 of JAEDMN010000270.1, forward strand.
AGCGTCTGGAGCTGGGCGCCCGGGCAGGCGTTCGTCTTCCGTCCCTGTTCGCTCGTGCTGGCCGTCTTCGCCGGCGCGATGCTGCTGAAGAAGAGGCTCTCCGTGATGGCGACCATCTTCCTCTGCGCGGCGGCGGGCGCGCTGTGCTGGGGTGGTTTGATTGGGTGATTGCCTGACTGGATGAGGATCCTGGAGGTCGAGA
>JAEDMN010000040.1 GCA_016302985.1 Kiritimatiellia bacterium
GCGTCAGTTCAGCTCGGTCTGCCAGAGGACGTTGTACTCCGCCTCCTTGTAGGTCTGGCCCGCGCAGTCGACCACGCCCGCGAGCTTGCAGGTGGAGGCGACGCCCTGGCCGCCCTCCGTGATCGCGAAGACCGCGAGGTAGGAGCGGTAGTGGCGCTTGTCGAACACCGGGTTGTAGGGCGGCTCGCCGAGGCCCATCTGGCCGCGCACGCACTGCGCGCTCTGGCCGATGCCGAAGACGAGCAGCTTCGTTCCGACCGTCGCGAGGTACTTCTCCTGGTCGGCGTCGGACGTCGTCCAGGTGTGCGTCGAGCTCTGGAAGTAGCCCAGGTTCTTGTAGGTGTCGCTGATGGACACGGCGCCGCCCCGCCCCGCGACGAGGGGCTTCAGCACCGCGACCGGACTGCCGGCCTCGAGCGCCGCCGGGTAGTAGGCGCTCATGTCGGGACGGAAGCCGGGACCGCCCCCGGCCGGCACGTTGACGCCGGTCGGGATCCTGCAGTAGGACGACGCCTGGCCCGTGGACGGGTTGTGGAGCAGGACGTTCCGGATGCCGGCGCTCTTCAGCAGCTCCACCTCGTTCGACGTGACGTGGTAGAGGGCCAGCTTGGCGAGCAGCCCGGTCTCGCGCGTGCCGCGGTTCTCGTCCTTCGCCTCCTCGAGCGTGTAGGTGCGCCCCCCCTCGCCGTTCGCGTTCTTCAGCACGACCAGGTTCTTCCAGCTGCCGTCGTAGAGGCCGGCCTGGCCCGAAACGGCCGTGCCCGTCCACGTGTAGGTGCCGGCCGTGCCCGTCCAGGCACCGCCCGGGGAGACGTCGACCAGGGAGTCGAAGTAGTCGAAGTAGTTGAGCTTCGCCTCCTCGCGCATGAGCGTGTCGTACGTCGCCAGCGCGTGGTAGACGCGCTTGATGTTCGCCACGTTCATCTTCTTCGCCTGGACCTCGCGGAGGTTGCCGTACGAATGGATGCCGACCATCGTCACGAACGCGAGGATCGCGATGACGACGATGAGCTCGATCAGCGTAAAGCCTTTTTTCATCATTTCTCCTATCTCAACATTCCAGATTTCGAATCTCAGACTTCAAATCCCATCCCGCGCCGTTCCGCCGGTGGCACCTTCCGTCCATTTGTTTGAACGCGCGGGGACGGCGGCCGGTTCATTCGCTATTCCAACGCCTCCCGGGCCGCCCGGACGGTCAACCCGCAGGGATCGAGCACCCCCGCGAACCCGGGACGGGGCGTGCCGGCCGTCTCCTTCTTCACGCGGAACAGCAGGATATAGTTCCGGTAGGCGTGCGCCGGCAGGTAGTCCGCCCGCGGCACGGACGCGAGTCCGCCCGCCGCCCCCACGGCCGAGGCATGCTCGCCGAGGCCGAAGGCGAAGAGGACGCCGCCCGTCGCCTGCGTCTCGCGTTCGGCGGCGGCTTCGTCGTACGCCCCGCGCGCATCCGAATCCGGCAGGTCCTGTCCGCAGTCGCGGTAGATCCGCCGACCCGCCGTCGTGACGGGCGTGACGGCCGCCACCCAGCAGCCCGCGCCGGACGCGTTGGTCACGGCCTGCGGGTAGCAGGCGGCACGCGCCGGGTCGGCGCACCGCGCCGCCACGTCGCGGAAGACCGTCCCGTCCTCCGCGCGGTCGCCGTCGTTCACGGTCCCCGCCGAGGCGAGATGGTGCATCACGAAGCGGAGGCCGAGATGCCGGGTGAAGGCGGACGCCTCACGCGCGTCGAGGCCGTACGGCACGAGGACGGACCGCAGCTCCGGCATCAGGCCCTCGTTGCCCTCGCGCGCCGCCTCGACGTCCGAATCGAACCCGCCGTAGAGCCAGGACGCCCCGCGGTGCCAGTTGTTCGTCCGCCCGTAGTCGAATCCGGACCCGGCGGACGCGCCCCGCGCCCGCTCGCAGGCCAGCAGCGAGTCGAGCCGGTCGATCCGCCCCCGCCCCGCGCCTTCGAGCCATGCCTCGACGGCGCGGCCGACGGCCTGCTGGTTGGCGGCGGACACCTTCCGGGCCGCCGTGTCGCGCAGGTTGCCGAGCTGCGTGACGGCCAGCGTCGCGACGAGGGCGAGCACCGCCACCACCATGACCAGCTCGACGAGCGTGAAGCCCCATCTGGACCGTCGCGTCATTTCGTGATGGCCTCGAAATCGTCCTTGACCGTGCGGGGACGGCGCTGCGCCGCCTCGTCCGCGCCGTCCTGCGCCTTGTGGATCATCATCGACCCGCGCCCGTCGCGCGCGGGATGGGCGGAGATGCGGTCGAGCAGCTCCTTGCTGATGCGGCCGCCCTCGACGGGCGTGGAGATCACGTACGGGCGGATCAGCACGACGAGCTCGGTGCGGCGCTTCACCTTCTCCGTGCCGCGGAACAGCCAGCCGAGCAGCGGCACCGAGCCGAGGAACGGCGTGCGCCAGTAGGTCTGCTCCTCGTGCTCGCTGATCAGGCCGCCCGCGAGCACCGTCATGCCGTCCTTCGCGATGAACGTGCCCGTCAGGGAGCGCGACTCGACGAACTCGATCGCCTTCTCCTCGCCCGTGCCGCCCGTGACGGGGATGTTCACCTTCTGGTCGCTGACGGACGAGTTCTCCTGCAGCAGGCGCAGCGTCACCGTCTTGTCCGCGTTGATGTTCGGGGTGATCAGCAGCATCGTGCCGACGTCCTTCTTCTCGATCTGCACCGTCGGCGCGCCCACGATGGCCGGGGAGTCCGCCGAGACCACGGTCTCGGACCGCGTCCAGCCCGTCACCAGCGGGTACTCCTTGCCGCTGAAGATGCGCGAGACCTCGTTGTTCGCCGTCAGCAGGGTCGGCGTCGCGAGCGTGCGGACCTTCCCGTCCTTCTGCATCATCTCGATCTCGGCCTTCACGTGGTCGCTCACCGCCATGAACGCGAAGCTCGGGTTGACCGAGGCCTGGCCGGCGGTCAGCGTCTGGGCGACGAGGTTGCGCAGCCCGTCCCCGTCGTGGCCCAGCGCGTGCGTGGCCTGCCCGTTGCCGCGGTCGAGGTCCGTCAGGGACCACTTGATGCCGGCCGCGAAGTCGTCGTCGATCGCGAGCTCGAGCACCTTCACCTCCATGAGCACCATCGGGGTCGGCACGTCGAGCTTCTTCACCAGCGCCCGGATCTCGTCCATCACGCGCATGTCGCTCGTGCGGACGATGAGGACGTTGTTCTTGCGCGACAGCGTCACGAAGATGTTCGCGTGGCCCTGGAGGGCCTGGGCGCGGGCGCTCTCGTAGAGGTTGGTGTTCCCGGCCTGGCGAGCCTGGTCGAGGACGCGCGCCTCGTTCGCCGACAGCGCGGCGGCGGCGTTCGCCAGGCCGCGCCGGCGGCGGGCGCGCGCGTTGAGCTCGTCCCACTGCGTCATCCGGGAGAGGCCGCTGCCGCGGCTGAAGGAAAAGGTGCCGGAGCCGGACCGCGAGCCCGAGGAGCTGCTGGCGTCCGGCGGCTCCATGTCCAGGAACTGCGACCCGCCGTTGTCCTCGATCACGCGGAAGCGGCGGAACCGGCGCGAGAGGTCGTATTCGTCGTCCTCGTCGAACTCCTCCTCGCCGAGGGAGAGCAGCGTGCGGTCCGGATAGAGCCCGTAGATCGAGCTCGCGACCTCGATCACGTTCGGATAGAGGAGCGTGAACATCTCCGTCTTCTCCTCGCGGAACGAATGGAGGTTCTCCGTGTACTCCTCCATCGTCGTGACGCGGAGGACGTCCGAACCCGTCTCGCGGCGGAACCAGAGGCCCGTCGTGCGGCAGATCTCCTCGACCGCGGTCTCCGCGGAGACGTTGCGGAGGAAGATGGACACGCGCTTCTTCGCCGTCGCGTCCGAAGAGGAGATGTTGACGCCGCTCTGGTCCGCGACGAGCCGCAGCAGCACGTCCAGCGGCACGTCCGTCGCCTCGAGGTGGCGGATGAACGCGGCCGGCGCATTCGTCGGCAGGGCCAGCGGCGTGAAGGAGCCCGGCAGGAAGAGCCGGTTCGCGGCGTCGCCCGTCTCCAGCTCGACGCCCTTCGGCGTCACGCCCTTCACCGTCAGCGCCACGGAGACGCCGTCGACGGACTCGCGGAAGCGCGCGCCCTTCCGGACCGGCGCGGCGTCGCGTCCGGCGGCGCCGACCAGCGCCACGCCCTCCTCGCCCGCGCCGACCACGAGCGCCTTCACGCGCAGGGTCTGCGCGTCGAGCGCCTTCTCGCGCAGCCGGTCCGCCAGGACGGGACTCGGGCGCGTGGGGTCCTGGGCGGCGGAGGCCCCGGCCAGCGCGGCCAGCAGGACGACGAGCATGTTTCGTGCGAATTTCATGTTTTTCCCTTCACAGCATCAAACGCGGTGCGGTCCCTTCCGGTTCACCCGGCGGCCGCCATGGAGAAGATCGCCGAGAAGAAGGCGATGTAGACGAAGCCGACGATCACGCCGGTCACGAGGATGAGGACGGGCTCGATCAGCATGCCGAAGCGCTTGATCGCGAGCGCCAGCATCATCTCGTGGAACCGCGCCGTCTCGCCGAACGTCTCCGCGAGCGAGCCGGTCGTCTCCCCGACCGCGGCCATCCGCGCGAGCATCGGCAGGAACTCCGGCGCGCCGGCGAGGGCCGTCGAGAGGGCCGTTCCCCGCAGGACCTCCCCGTGGACGGCCGCGACGCGACGGCGGTAGCGACGGTTGGAGAGGAGCTTCGACGCGACGTCGAGCGCGTCGAGCAGGCCGACGCCGCTCGCGACCATCGTCTCCATCGCCCGCGCGAAGACCGCCGTCGCCGACAGGCGCAGGATCTTCCCGCAGACCGGGATCTTCAGAAGAAAGGCGTCCTGCAGCTCGCGTCCGGCCGCGGTCGCCCGCAGCAGCGCTCCGGCCGCGACCGCGGCGACAAGCCCCACCGCGAGCCCCACGCCGTGGCGGACGATCCAGTCCGAGACGTCCAGCAGGTTCTGCGTGATCGGCGGCAGCTGCGCCCCGCCCTGCTGCAGGAAGGCCGCGACCTTGGGGATGACCCCGACGACCAGGAAGGCGCTCACGCCCACGGCCATCACGACCGCGAGGACGGGGTAGACGAGCGCGTTGACGACGAGGGCGCGGAGGCTGCGCCGTCCCTCCAGGTGGTCCGCGGCGCGCGCGAGGGCGAGATCGAGTTCGCCGCTCTGTTCGCCGACGCGCGCGAGCCGCTCGACGATGCCCGAGAAGCGGCGCCCCTGCGCCGCGAGCGCGTCCCCGAACGGCTCGCCGGCGAAGACCCGGTCCCGGACGCGCCGCCAGATCCGCATCGCCCGCGGGGCGCGCGCCTGCCGCTCGACGGTCTGCAGGCCCTCCAGCAGCGAGACGCCGCTCCTGAGCATGGAGGCCATCTGGCGCAGGCCGAGTTCCACGTCGAGGCCCGTCATCGGCAGCAGCCAGGCGGGGTGCCACCCGGGCGGCAGCGTCCCCGGCCCCTTCGCGGACTCCACGGACAGCACGAGCAGACCTTCGGCGCGCAGCTGGGACGCGGCCTCCGACGCCGATTCCGCTTCGCGCAGAACCGTCCGCCGAACGCCACCCGCGTCCTTCACCGTTGCCGAAAACATCCCCATCCGTCAACCTTCCGCCTCTCAGGCCATCAGCACTTCAGCATCGCCTCCGCGCGCGTCGTGACTCCGAGGCGGCATTTCTCGGCCGCGTCCTCCGCCAGCGTCCGCATGCCCTTCGCCCGCGCGGCCGCGCGGATCTCCTCCACCGGGGCGCGGCGGGCGATCAGGGACGCGATCTCCGCGTCGGGACGGAAGAGCTCGAACAGGCCCGTGCGCCCCCGGTACCCGCGTCCCGCGCAGGCCAGGCAGCCCTTCGGACGGAACCCGGCGCCGTCCTCCGCCGCCACGCGGCAGTGCGGGCAGAGCGCGCGCACGAGGCGCTGCGCGACCGCGAGCCGCAGCGTCGCCGCCGCCAGGTGCGCCTCGAGCCCCATGTCCGCGAGGCGCGCCACCGTGCCCACGGCGTCGTTCGTGTGGAGCGTGGAGAGGACGAGATGGCCCGTCAGGGCGGCTTTCACCGCGGTGTCGAGCGACTCCGCGTCGCGGACTTCGCCGATCATGATCACGTCCGGATCGTGGCGCAGCAGCGAACGGAGCGCCTTCGTGAAGTTGACCTTGTCCGAGGCGTCCACCTCGGCCTGGCTCACGCCGGGGATCTCGTATTCGATCGGATCCTCGACCGTGAGGATGTTCAGCGGATGCCGCTCGAGCAGCAGGCGGATGGCCGCGTACAGCGTCGTCGTCTTGCCGCTGCCCGTCGGCCCCGTGAGCAGCACGAGGCCGTGGGGCTGGGCGAGCACGTCGCCGAAGACGGCCCGGTCCGCGGCGGAGAGGCCGAGTCCGTCGAGGGTGAGCCGCTCCCCGTCCGTCTCGAGCAGGCGCAGGGTGAGCCGCTCGCCGTGGCGCACGGGGAGCGTCGCCAGGCGGACATCCAGCGGCGGCAGCCGGTTCGCGGCGCCGGGCGCGCGCCAGGTGAACGCGCCGTCCTGCGGCGCGCGGCGTTCGGCGATGTCCAGCCCCGCCATCACCTTGAGACGGCTCGTGACGCCCGACTGCAGCGCCGCGGGGACGCGGCGCACCTCCTCGAGCTCGCCGTCCGTGCGGAAGCGCACGCGGACGCCGGAGGCGTCGGGGTCGAGATGGATGTCGGAGGCGTGGCGCAGCTGCGCCGCGCGCAGGAGGCCGTCCACCAGCGCGACCGGGTCCTCGGCCGACGGGCCGCCGGCCGGACCGGGGGCCGCGGGGCCGCGGCCGTCGCCGTAGATGCGCAGCAGGTAGGCGCGCAGCTGCTGCGGGTCGGCGGCGTGCGCGACGACCTCCAGTCCCGTCGCCTGCCGCACGGCCTCGGCCGCGGCGCGGTCCGCCGCGTCCGCGACCGCCACGTGCAGCGCGCCGTCCACCACGGAAAGCGGCAGCACAAGCCGGCGCAGCGCAACCGCCGCGGGCACGCGCACCGCGCAGACGGGGTCGACGGCGACCGCGTCCAGATCCAGCCGTTCGCCGCTCACGGAACCCTCCTCTCCATCCGCAGGCGGCTACGCAGCGTCTCGGGACTGCGCGTCAGCGCGAGCGCCGCCTGTTCCGCGATGCGGCCCCGCAGCAGCAGTTCCGCCAGGGACTGGTCGAGCGTCACCATCCCGGCGCGTGCGCCCGTCTCGATCATCGAGTAGATCTGCGCCGTGCGCCCGGTGGCGATCAGGTTCGCGATGCCCGTCGTGTTGACGAGCAGCTCGCAGGCCGCCACGCGCCCGCCGGAGGTGGACGGCAGCAGGTGCTGCGCGAAGATGCCGCGCAGGACGAGCGCGAGCTGGTGCCGCACCCCCTCCTGCTCCTCCGCGGGGAAGACGCTCACGAAGCGCTCGACGGCGCCCGCGCAGTCGCCCGCGTGCAGCGTCGCGAAGACGAGGTGCCCCGTCTCGCTCGCCGTCACCGCCATGCGGAAGGTCTCGAGGTCGCGGATCTCGCCCACGAGGATCACGTCCGGGTCCTGGCGCATCGCCTCCACGAGCGCGTCGTTGAAGCTCTTCGCGTCGCGGCCGACCTGGCGCTGGTTGACGAGGCACTTCTGCGAGGCGTGCACGAACTCGACGGGATCCTCGATCGTGATGACGTGGCCGTCGCGCGTGCGGTTGATCGCGTCGATCAGCGTCGCGAGCGTCGTGGACTTGCCGCTGCCCGTCGGCCCCGTGACGATCACGAGGCCGTCCGTGAGCCGGCAGAAGTCGGCGAGCTTCGCGGGCAGGCCCAGTTCCTCGAGCGTGCGGAAGCGCGAATCGAGCCGCCGCAGCGCGACCGCCGTCCGGCCGGCCTCGCGGAAGACGTTGAAGCGGTAGCGGCTGCCGCCCGGGGAGGTGACCGCACCGTCGATCGCCCCCTCCTGCTGGAGCGTCAGGCGGATGCGCTCCGTGCCGTCGGGACAGCCCAGCGGCAGCGTCTCGAGCCCGAGCTCCATCGCGACCGCGTCCACGGTCTCGCCTTCGAAGACGGGCAGCGCGGGATGGGGCGCCAGGCGCCCCTGGATGCGCAGGCGCGGGACGAGCCCCGCGGCGAGGTGCACGTCGCTCGCGCCGGTCGCCTCGCAGAGCGCGAACAGCGACTTCAGACGTTCGGACATCAGTACCACAGCGTCACCTCCCACCGGCACAGCGTCTCGCCCGGCACCATGGACCAGGCAGCGGGCACGACCGCGAGGCGCTCCTTTTCGAATCTCCCCAGCGCCTCCACGAACACGGGGTAGGCCGCGTCGAGGAGCAGCCGCCGGGCCGCGGGTTCCGGCCGCACGCCCGTCGCGCGGAGCACGTCCGCACACGTCCCCGCCGGATCGACGGGTTCGGATTTCACCAGGCGCGCCCCCGCCGTCCGGAACACGTCGACGACCGCCTGCAGGCGGAGGATCTCGGAATCGTCCTTCGTCCCGCGCACCTGGACCTCGGGCGGCTTCTCCGCACGGGCGGCGGCGAGGTCCTTCTCCGCCTCGGCCAGCCGGCCCTGCAGCAGGCGACGTTCGGACGGGAACATGTCCGGATCGGGCAGCCCGGCCCGCGTGGAGAGCAGCGCCGCGCGCTCCTTCACGAGCGGCTGGCGCACGAGGAACCAGTGGCACCCCAGCAGCGCGAGCGGCAGGACAAGGGCGACGAAGATCCGGTCCTTGGCGCGGATTTCGATCATTTCCCGCTCCTTTCCGGATCGAAGGTGAAGGCGCAGTCGAACGCACAGGCGTCCCCTTCCGCCTGCACGGCCAGCCCGCCGGGCTTCACGGACCAGCCGCTCCGCCGCGCGGCCAGCGCCTCCGCGAGCCGGGTGACGGTGCGCGTCGCCGCCTCGGGCGACAGGGCGACCCCGGTGAGGTTGAAGTCGAAGGCCTGCTCGCCGGACTTGATTCCGCGCACGACGCTCTCGTCGCGGCAGGCGGACGGCACCGCTTCCAGCAGCTCGCGTCCGGCCGCCCGCAGGACGGCGGCCCGCGCCTGCGCGGCCGCCTCCTCCTGGCGCCGCCGACGGAGGTCGGCCGCTTCCCGGCGCAGGGCCGCGGCGCGCGACGCGAGTCCGTCCTTCTCCGCCTGCAGCGTCTGGCGCGCGGCGACGTCGCGCCGCAGCGCCCGGACTTCGAGCCGGAGTCCGGACCATTCAGAGGCCACCCCGGCGGCGACGAGCAGGCAGAACGCGCCCCACAGGGCGAGAGGATGGGCGCGGAGGCCGCCCGTCGTCCGCGCCGGAATGCGCGGGAGGTCCGCCACCGTCTCGCCCCGCGCCTCGTCCGGCACGGCCGTCACGAACTTCACGCGGCGCTTCTCCGCCCGCGCGCGCTTCAGTTCCGCCGCGAGGTCGACGGCGCGGATCTGCACGACGTCGAAGGACCGGCGCGCCGGATCGCCCTCCTCGCACGCGCGCCAGGCCATCTCGCCCGCCCCGCGCGCGATGCCGCTGAACGGCTCGACCTCGAACGCGAGCGCCGTCGCCAGCTCGGCGTCCGACAGGCCCGCGACCTGCGCCGCGGGCAGGTTCACGCGCTGCCGGAAGCAGGCCGGAGACGCGAGGATCCCGTCCGTCTGTTTACTGTCCTTCATGGCACGAACACCTTCATCGACACGTCGCGGCCGCCCGGCGGCACCACGACCTGCTCCCGGGCGCACAGCCGGTCGCCCACCAGCACCGCCAGCGTCGCGACGCCCGGCGGCACGCACGCGAACACGCACGACGCCACGGCGGCGCCGTCCAGCGAAACGGACGCGACCGCCCCCGTGATGGCGCTGCCGCACGGCGCGTACCAGCGCACGCGCACGTCGCCGGAAACGGACTTCGGACCGTCCGCGCCGACCAGGGTCGCCGTGACGGCGAGCAGGTTCGTCGTTCCGCCCGCCGGCAGGAACGCCACGTCGGCGTCGCGCCGCGCCACGTCCGCGGGCGCGACGTCCGCGTCCTGCCGGCCGTCGGCGCCCAGATGGCGCACGCGCCAGACGGAGCCGCCTGCGGAAACGGGGTGTCCGGCGGCGTCGAACAGGCGGTCGTAGCCCGCGTCGTCGCGGTTCTCCATCCGGTTGCCCCAGGGATCCACCAGCCGCGCCGCGCCGAGGGGCAGGCGCACGTAGGGTCCGCGCCACCCGCAGCCGACGAGGATGCGCGCGTCGGCGAGGTCGTTCGTCGGCGCGACGAGGTTCTCCGCCGTCGCGGCGCGCAGGGCATAGGGCTCGACGCCGGCGGGACGCGCCCAGAGCTCGCGCAGGGAGGCCGAGACGGCGTCCGTGCCGTTCGTCTCCGCAGCGGCGCACGGCAGGCGCCCGAGGTCCGCAAGGAAGCCCGTCGGCGCCCCGCCCCGGCGTTCACACCAGACCGCGTCGCGGATCTCCTCCAGCTGGCGGTTCGCGGCCTGTCCGAGCCGGCCGTCGCGGAGATGCCCCATCTCGCGGACCGCGAGATGCGTCACGATCGCCAGCACCGCCAGCACGACGACCAGCTCGATGAGCGTGAAGCCCCTTCCGGTCCGTTCCGCCTTCACGGTTCCTCCCCTTCGTCCAAGTCTCCGCGCCCCAGGAACAGGACCAGGTCGTCGCCGCGCGCGGACACGTCGTCGCCGTCGATCCGGCCGGCCTGGCGCGCGAGCCGGCGCGCCCGCGCGGTCCAGGTGGTCGACGTCTCGTTCGTCGCGTTGGGCTGGAAGCACGGGGTGTCGAGCACGCCGTCGGGTCCGGCGGACACCACCCGCGCGTAGCGGAAGCGGACCTCTTCCGCGACGTTGGTCACACCGCGAAAGGCCTGCGGCGGGGGCACCTGCAGCACGTAGGGGTTCCCCCAGGGGTCGAACAGCGCGGGTTCGCCCACGAAGCCGTAGGCGGAGGCGCGCGACGGGTCCTTGAAGGCGGCGGGCAGCAGCAGGTGGTCCAGCCGCGGGAAGAAGCGGCGCTCGCCGAAGGTCGCGTCCTCCGGGAAGCGGCGGGCGTCCCGGGCGGGGAAGAACCCGCGCGTCCCGCCGGCGAGGTAGGGTCCGCGCCAACCCCGACGGCGCGTCTCGTCCCAGGACGTGAAGGCGGACGGCACGGCGCGGTGTTCGGCGGCGGCGCGGGCCTCGGAGGCGTCGTCGTCCAGCCGCAGGACGCGCACGCCGCCCGGCGCGGGGACCGTCCCCCAGACATTCGTCGCGGTGAACAGGCAGCCGACGCGCGCGGAAGCGGGCGAAAAGCCCGGGATTCCGCCGAGATCGCGGAGATAGCCGGTCTCTTCGGACACGAAGGCGTCCCGCAGCTCCTGCAGGTCGCGCGCGGCCGCCGTCGCGCGGGCGGACTCGGACAGGCCCGCGAGGCGCGTCGCCGCGAAGACGGCCAGCAGCGCGAGGATGCCCACGACGAGCACCATCTCGACCAGGGTGAATCCCCCGTTTCTGGAAATGCGGACTGCCATCATCGGATTAAACGCGAAACGGCACCCGGGGGTTCAGCCCAGGCGCCGCACAGCGGGGAGACCGGACCGCTCAGTTGCCCGCGGTTTCGCGCGCCTGGCGGATGGAGAAGCCGCACGGGTCGAGCACGCCGCGGAAGTCAAGGCGCCCGGCCGACGTCGACGTATCGACGTGGAACAGCAGGATGTACTGGCGGTAGTACTTCTTGACCGGGTAGGTCGCGAGCGGCACGGACTCGAGGCCGGCGAGGCCGTTGCCGATGATCGTCGAGTCGGCGCCGAGGCCGAACGCGAGCAGCGCGCCGCCGGTCGCCTTCACCTGCTCGAACGCCGCGTCCGCGTCCGTCGCCATGCCGTCCGCATCCACGACGGCGTCGAGATCGAGGAGCTTCTGCCCGCAGTCGCGGTAGATGTCGCGGCCGTTCCGGGTGAGCGGGTTGATCGCGCAGACGATCATGCCGTTCGTGACGGCGCGCGCGACGCAGGCGCTCCGGTGCGGATCGAGGATGGCCGCCTCGTTCGTGGAGACGCGCGCGAGGTCGTCGCCGTACGCCGGCACGGAGGTCGTGAACGTGAGGTGGCGCGTCAGGAACCTGAACTCGCGGTTGGCGAGGCGCGTCACCTCGTCCGCGCTCAGGCTGTAGGGGATGAAGACGGCGCCGCCATCCGGCTTGCCGTAGAGACGGGGCGTCAGGCCGGCGTTTACGTCGGCGGAATAGTCGACGCCGTTGTGCATGCCGGCGCCCTTGTACGCCCAGGGACCCATCTGGAGGTTCTTCTGGAACCCCTTCCCGTCGCCCTCCATCGCGGCGATGGACCCGCGGTCCGTCAGCAGCGAGTCGAGATAGTCGATCTTGCCGTCCGGATTGGCCGCGAGGAACGCGTCCACGGCGCGGCCGATGGCGGACTGGTTCGCGAGCGAGACGGTCCGGGCGGACTTTTCGCGCAGGTTGCCATAGCGGTTGACCGCGAGCGTCGAGATGATCGCGAGAATCGCGATGACCATGATCAGTTCGATGAGAGTGAAGCCTTTTTTCATGTCCGTGCCTTTTTTGCGGTTTTACACCTGCGGACATCATAGCAAAGGCGTCTCAAGCTTGTGTAAACTGGATGTAAATTCGCCCGCCGTCGGCGGGCGGCCTCGAGCAGGGCCTCGGCGGAGGCGGCCATGCAGTTGAGCCAGTCGTCGCGCTCGACATTGAGGCCCGGCGCGACGGCCCCGTGCGAGCAGCGCACCGCTCATGCCGGCAGCGAGACGGTGAAGACGGCGCCGCGGTCGTGGAAGCGCTGCGTGCAGGCGACGTGGCCCCCGTACGAGGTCGCAATGGCCTTGACGAGGGCGAGGCCGAGGCCGTTGCCGGGCTTGGAGCGGGCGGAATCCGCGCGGTAGAACCGGTCGAAGAGGTGCGGAATGTCCTTGGGGCGGATGCCGGGTCCCTGGTCCAGGACCTCGAGGACGACGGACCGGCCCTTCTCCGCGGGACGGAGGCGGACCTCGATGTCCCCGCCGCGTTCCTCGGTGAACTTGAGGGCGTTGTCGACAAGGTTCTGCACGAGCTGGCGTAGGCGGGCCTCCTGGCCGCGGATGGAGGGAACGGCCTCGACCGTGGCGGCGATGCGCTGTCCGCGCGCCTCGGCAAGCGGCTGGTAGAGGTCGAGCACGGAGAGGACGACCTGGCGCAGGTCCACCGGGGTGCGGGGCGAACGGTCGAGCCCCTGGCCCGTCTTGGAGATGTCGAGCATCGTGTTGATGAGGTGCAGCAGGTTCTGCGACTCCGTGCCCACGGTGGCCGCGAGCTCCTCGGCGGGCATGCCCTCCATGGCGGCCAGTTCCGCGGCGGCCGAGAGGCGCGTAAGGGGCGTGCGCAGGTCGTGCGCGATGTCGTCCGTGAGCTGGCGCAGTTCGTGCAGGGCGTTCGCGTACTGGGCGCCGATGCGCATGCACCAGGCGATGCCGAGCCCCTGGAGCAGCAGCAGCACGCAGCCGAACACGCAGATCAGGACGGACTCGAGGGGATGTTCGAAGAAGTCCTCATGGTGGAGACGCACGAGCACATACGCGAGCCCGAGCGTGAAGACCGAGACCACGCCGGCGTAGGCTAGATGGCCGAGGAGCAGCTTGCGCCGCAGCCGGTGCTCGGGCAGCATGTCAGGCGAGGACATAGCCGACCCCCCTGACCGTGCGGATCAGCCGGCACCGCGGATCCGTCTCGATCTTGTCCCGCAGGCGGCTCATGCGCGTCTCGACCACGTTCGTGGACGGGTCGAACGAATAGTGCCAGACACTCTCCATGATGGTCTTCCGGGTGACCACGCGGCCGCGGTTGCGGAGAAGGTACTCAAGCAGCTGGTATTCGAGGGGCTGCAGGTCGAGGACCGCGCCGCCGCGGGTGACGCGGTGCGTGACGAGGTTCATCTCGAGGTCCCCGGCCCGCAGGACGGACTCGACCGAGCGGTTGACGCGGCGGAGCACGGTCTGGACGCGGGCCACAAGCTCGGCGACCGAGAACGGCTTCGCGAGGTAGTCGTCGGCGCCCGCCTCGAGCCCGGCGATCTTCTCCTCCGCGCTCGCCCGGGCGCTGAGGATCAGGACCGGCGCGGTGAAGCCGTCCGCGCGCAGGCGGCGGACGATCTCGAGACCGTCCATCGACGGCAGCATGATGTCGACCACGAGCACGTCGAAGGCACCGGAAGCCACGCGTTCGTAGCCCGTACGCCCGTCCGTCTCGCACGCGACATGGTTGCCGATCTGGCGGAACGCGGCGGCGATGTACCCCGCCGTCCGCACATCGTCCTCGATGACCAGGAGATTCATGGCGCGCGCTCCTCCGGGATCACTTGCCGAGGCGGTGGGCGAGCGTGTTCAGGTAGTCGTCCGTCATGCCCGAGACGAAGTCGAGCACGGCGTGCGCCCACCAGGCGCGCGGCCTCCCGCGGTTGGCCGCGTAGAAGTCCGGCCCCCAGGCAAGCTGCACGAGATGGCGGTGCAGCGCCGTCATGTCGGCGAGCGCGGGGGCGCCCCCTTCCGCGGGCATCGCCTGCAGGAAACCGTGGTAGTGGTCGAGAATCAGCGCGAACTGCCCGTAGGACCCGATCTCGGCGATGACCTTGCGGTGGTTGGCGAAGAGAACCGCGTAGCGCGCCTTGATCTCGGCGAAGGCCGCGCGCGTCTCGCCTTCGAGCAGGTCCTTGAGTTCGCCCGAGAAGGCGCCGGACATGATGTCGCCGTAGTGCGCCTCGAACTGCTCCGAGAACGCGCGGATGAGGTCGTGGATCGCGCGGGCGCGCAGCCACTGCAGCGTCATGCCGGCCGACTGCGCGCGGTCGGCCGGGGGCAGGAGCGTGCGGAAGAGCTCCGCGATCTCGTCGTGCGGGAAGATGTCGAGCGTGACGGCGTCCTCGAAGTCGAGGATGCGGTAGCAGATGTCGTCCGCCGCCTCGGTGAGGAAAGAGAGCGGGTGGCGCATGAACGTGCCGTCGGCGCGCACGAGGCCCATCTCCTGCCAGATCCTCCGGAAGAGCACCTCCTCGGACGTGAACGCCGCCAGCTTGCGCTCGCCCTCGGGATCCTCCGCGAAGGAGGATGCGAGGCGGGGGTGCTTCACCAGGGCGCCCAGGGACGCGAGCGTGAAGCGGAAGTAGGCCGTCGGACGCGTGTCGCTGCGCGCGAGCAGGCGGAACGCCTGGGCGTTGCCGTCGAAGACGCGGAAATCGGTCCAGACCGGATCGCCGTCCAGCTGGTCCCGCCGGCCTTCGGCCCAGGACTGGATGGCCTGCTCGCCAGAATGTCCGTAGGCGGGGTTGCCGATGTCGTGGGCGAGGCCCGCGGCCTGGACGATCCAGCAGACGGCGTCGGCCTGCGCAGGCGTGAGATCGCCGCGGGCCACGAGGAAGGCGCCGACGCGCTTCGCGAGGGAGAGGCCGACGGACGCCACCTCGAGCGAATGCGTAAGCCGGTTGTGGATGTGGTCCACCTCCGCGAACGGATGCACCTGCGTCTTGCGCGCCAGCCGGCGGAACGGCGAGGCGAAGACCACGCGCTCGTAGTCGATCTCGAACGGCGAACGCCCGTCCGCCTCGGCGGCACGCGCCACCAGCTCCACCTCGTCGCCGACCTGCCGGACGCGCCGGTCGGAGAGCAGGCGGTTCCAGGTCTCGGCGTATGATTTCGGTTCCATAGACAGAAAGGCAGGCAGATTGACAGGTTGATGGATTGAACAGAATCGGATGGTGATTATAGCAAAAATCGCCCCCGGTTCCCACCGGAGGCGACGCGGACGGAAACGGGCCGGCGCTTCGGCGCCGGCCCGTTCCGCGAAGCGGCCTGCGCCGCTTACTTCTTCTTGTTCCAGCCCTTCTTCTCGATGACCGAGAGGACCTTGTCGCAGAGCGCGCAGCCGTTCACGACGTTGTTGCGCTTGAGCACGTCGATGGACCTCTTGAGGCCCATGAGCTCGCCCTTCTTGGCGTCGAGGCCCTTGTCGTCCAGCGCGTTGAGCTTGGCGAGGTAGCCCGCGAAGATCTTCCTGCAGGGCTCGAGCACGGCGGCGTCCTTCGAGTAGGAGATCACCTCGTAGGCCGCGTTGACCTGGGCGGCGTCGCACTTGGACTGGTCGATCTTGGCGAGCAGCTCCTTGGCCGTCTTCAGGCGGAGGGCCATCACGTCGGCCTCCTTGCCGGACATCGTGGAGTGCGTCGTGTTCGCCCAGCGGGACGGGATCTCGCGGATCCAGACGTTGCGGAAGTGGACCGTGCAGCCGTGGTCCTGGAAGTGCAGCTGGCCCTTCGGGGCGTGCGGCTTGAGCGGACGGCGGCGGCAGTGGGTCGTGAGGCCTTCCATCTCCCAGTGGTCCTGCACGAGGACGCCGTTGAAGAGGACGGTCACGCTGCCCGGGTGGAGGAGCTTCTCGCCTTCCCAGACCGGCTGGTGGAAGATGATGTCGTAGGTCTGCCACTCGCCCGGCTTGCGCTGCGGGTTGACCATCGGCGGGTTCTCGGCGTACACCGCGCCGGCCTGGCCGTCGGTGTAGTTGTCGACGCGGCAGTCGTCCTTGCGCGTGTAGTAGGACTCGAGGACCTGGATCTCGTAGTTGCCCATGATGAAGACGCCGGAGTTGCCGCGCATCTGCGGGCCATGACCGTCGTCCGTGATGTCCGCCTCGTGGCGGTACTCGAGGTGCAGCTGGCAGTCGCCGAAGGAGCCGCGCGTGTAGATGTCGCCGCCGTTCTTCCAGTTCGGCACGCAGTAGAAGTCGCCCTCGGTGCCGAGCTTCCAGAGCGTCGGGTTGCCCTTGCTGTCGCACCAGTTCTTGGCGAGGGACTCGGCCGTGCCGTCGAAGAGGACGACGGCGTCGCTCGGGGCCTGGCCCAGCTGGGCGCCGGGTTCGACCTTGACCGGCTTCGGGCGGTTCCAGTCATGCACGGCCCAGGCGTGCTTGGCGTCCGGCGTGTCGCCGTAGAGACCGGCGAAGAGCGACGCGGAGACACCCGCGGTCGCGACCGCAATCATCAGCTTCTTCATGTGTGTTCCTTTATGGATGGAGTGAAAGAGTTTCGTACAGTATAGCGGATTTGCCCTGAAGGGACAAGTACCGCCTCGTGTGCCCATTTCAGGAGCGATTGAACCG
>JAEDMN010000271.1 GCA_016302985.1 Kiritimatiellia bacterium
GGAAATGCTATACTCGTGTCCTGCCGTCAGGGCGCTCCGGCGCGCCGGCGGCAGGACATAGACAAGTCGTCTTGGCATTCACGCGACACGTCGTTCCGCAGAAAACTACCACAATTCTCAACCTGGAACGACGGATGGCGGGGATGCGCCCCTGACGGGCGCATCCCCTCTTTCCGTATTCCCGGCCCGGCCCGTGCTGGTCTTCCGCGGAGTGCGGGGGAGGGGCTGCGCCCTTTCGTGCATCGGACCCGTCTCCGGCGGCACCATCTCATGCGCAGCGCGAGGTGTGCCGATGAGCACGTTTCTCCTTTCCCGGCTCCAGGGCGTCGGGCATACGAACGCGGAGATCCCGTTCGACTGGACGTCCCTGTTCACGCGCGGCATCATCTACACGCAGCGCCGCCTGTACGGCAATGCGGCCGGACGGGGCGCCTGCTCGATGATGCCGAACACGCTGTCGGACCGGGATTCCGTCGCCTTCATCCGCGACGGCCTGCTGTCGGGCCGCCCGTTCATGGCGGGCAAGGTCGGCACGGGAGACAACGAGGCGATGCTGCGCTGGATCGACATCCACGACCGCGAGTCCACGTTCGTGAAGTGGATGAAGCTGCTGGCGGGCCGGCGCCGGCCGTTCTGGTGGGACAATTCCATCCGCGCGGGCATCGGCGTCTGCGCGGGCGTCTTTCCCCCGACCATCGAGGGCATCGAGGAGTTCTGCCGCATCTACGAGACCTACCTGCCGGACATGGACGGTTTCGGCTCCTGCGCGGACGGCGAGACGCGCGTCCACGACCGCTACTGCCCGAACGCCACGCCGATCACCTGGGAGTCGCTCTTCCCCTGCCGACTCGAGACGGACTGGTTCGACGCTCTCGCGGGCAAGCGCGTGCTCGTGGTCCATCCGTACGGGAAGACGATCGCCGCGCAGTGCGAGAAGGCCCGCCGCGTCGAGCTCCACCGAGGCCACGGGCTCTTCCCCGACTTCGAACTGCTGACGTACAAGCCCGTCAACTCCATCGGCGGCACGTGCGCGGACTTCGCCTGCTGGAAGGACGCGCTCCAGCACATGCTCGACGACGTCTCGAAGCTCGACTTCGACATCGCCCTCGTCGGCTGCGGCGTCTACGGCGTGCCGCTCTCGGTGCACATCAAGCGCATGGGCCGCCAGGCCATCCACACAGGTGGGTCCACGCAGCTGATCTTCGGCATCAAGGCGCGCATCTACGACACCTGGGGCTTCTACAACGAGCACTGGACCGCCGCGTTCCCCGAGGACGTCCCCTCCAACATGGGCCTCATCGAGAACGGCCGCTTCCTGTAAGGCCCTCTCCGGCGGCGCGCGACGGCCGCGACGGCCGCGCTTGTCCTGCCTGCGGCACTGTGCTATCATTGCCGCATTTGAACCTGCGGAAAAGGACGGCAATGGAAAAGCGACTGAAATACGCGATGGTGGGCGGCGCGAAGGGGTCCTTCATCGGCCCCGTGCACCGCATGGCGGTGCGGATGGACAATCTCGCGGACCTCGTGGCGGGCGCGTTCTCGCGCGACGCGAAGAAGAACGCCGACACGGCGGCGGAGATCGGCCTCGATGCCGGCCATCTCTATTCCGACTGGCGGACCCTCCTCGCCGCCGAGAAGGGCCACATCGACTTCCTCGCGGTCTGCACGCCGAATGATTCGCACTACGAGATCGCGAAGGCCGCGCTGGAGCTCGGCATCGACGTGATGTGCGAGAAGCCGCTCTCGATGACGGTCGCGGAGGCGGAGGAGCTCGGGAGGCTCGCGAAGCGGAAGCGCCGCGTCCTCGGGGTGCCGTTCTCCTACTCGGGCATGCCGATGCTGAAGTTCGCGCGCGACCTCGTCGCGCAGGGCGAGATCGGCAAGGTGTGCAAGGTCGTGCTCGAGTACAGCCAGGGCAGCTTCCGCAAGATCGACCTCACGAAGCCGCTCGATGTCCGCAACGCCTGGAAGATGGACCCGAAGCGGAGCGGTCCGAGCTGCGCGGTGGCGGACATCGGCGTGCACGCGTTCCACATGCTCGAGTACGTGACGGGCCTCGAGGTGAAGGAGGTGCTCGCGGACCTCTCGAGCTTCGCACCCGGCAACCGCCTCGAGGACGACGCCTCGATCCTCGTCCATTTCAAGCGCGGCGCCAAGGCGTTCCTGAACGTCTCGAAGGTCGCGACGGGCGAGGAGAACGGCCTGCGCCTGCGCGTCTACGGCGACAAGGCGTCCCTCTTCTGGAACCAGGAGGCGAACAACTACCTCGAGGTGAAGAAGCCCTTCGAGCCGACGCGCGTCTACAGCCGCAAGGCGCCCTACATGGCCGCGCTGAGCGAAGCGAGCGTGCGCGGCCAGCGCATCCCCGCGGGACACCACGAGGGCTTCATCGAGGCGTTCGCGAACATCTACGACGAGTTCTGCGCCGCCGTGCGCACGCGCAGGGAGCGGGACTTCCCCGGCGCCCGCGAAGGCGTCCGCACGATGCGCTTCGTCGAGGCGGCCCTCGCCTCGCACAAGGCCGGCGGCGCCTGGACGAAGATCTGATTGTTTGATTGGGCGGTTGTTTGATTGGGTGATCGGGGGAGGTCGCGAATGCCGAAGGTACTGCTGGTCGTGGTTCTTGCGTGGACGGTCGGAATGCTCCGGGCGGAACCGACGGGATGCCCCGATTTCGAGGTCGAGGCGCCGCGCGTGACGGACGGTCCCGTGGTCCGGGCCGCGGACTTCGGCGTGAGCGAGGCGAACGAGCACAACGCCGAGGCCGCGAACCGCGCGTTCGCGGAGGCCCGGCGCGTGAAGGCGTCGAAGGTCGTCTTCGCGCCCGGCACCTACCGCTGCTTCGACGGGCCGGGCCTGAAGATCGAAGGCCTCGCGGACTGCGTGGTGGACGGCGGCGGCGCGACCTTCGTGTTCCGCCGGACCTGTCCGAACCAGGACGACCCGTCCATCCTCGTCGAGGGGTACGGCAACGTCGAGATCCGGGACTGCGTGCGCACCGAGGTCGGCAACTTCAACATGGACTGGGACTGGGCGCACGATCCGCTCGGCTTCTGGTGCACCTGCGTCGGCGCCGAGGAGGGGAAGGACGACGACAGCTCCTACCTCGACTTCGAGCTCGAGAAGCCGCACCCGAAGCACCCCGCCCCCGTCGCCATCCAGCTCCTCACCCCGATGGCGCGGGACGCGAAGGGCGTGAAGGGTCCGCGCATGTCCGGGAACCATGTCGGCAGCGCCTACTTCAGCACGTCCGCCGGCTCGATGGGCTCGAAGATGGCGTGGCTCTCGCCGACGCGCGTGCGCGTCTGGCCGTACGTCCGCCCCGACTACGGATACCTGGCGCCCTATTCCCTCAGGCGCTTCACGCCGCAGGCGAACCGGAACCTCGTCCGCCGCTTCGCCAAGGAGGAGGTCGGCGGCCTCTTCGCCATCAACCACCACTACTACGGTCTGAACGGCGTCGTCATGACGTCCAATCGCCACTTCACGCTGCGGAACGTGGAGATCTGGTCCACCTGGGGACTCGGCGTCGAGACGCGCGGTGCGCAGAAGTGGTGGCAGCTCGTGAACGTGAACGTGCGTCCGAAGCCGGGCGAGAACTATCCCGTCACGGCCACGGCCGACGCGCACCACGTCGTGCAGTCCCAGGGCTGGGCGAAGATGATCGACTGTGAAGTCACGATGCACCGCGACGACCACTTCAACTACCACGACCGCACGCAGATCGCCTGGACGAAGGGGCCGCGCACGGTCGAGGTCGTGAACAACCGCGGCGTCGCCTACACGCTCTTCAAGGAGGGGACGCTCATCCGCCTGCGCCAGCAGGACTTCTCGGACGCGAACTGGAAGGGGCGCATCGTCGAGATCGCCGGCGACCGGAT
>JAEDMN010000041.1 GCA_016302985.1 Kiritimatiellia bacterium
GGGCTTGAATTCGGACATCGTCGCCTCGTTCGCGGCGGAGATGCCCGTGTGGCGGAAGACCGCGGAGATGGTCAGGAAGAGGATCTTCAGGTCGAGCAGGAGCGAACGGTGGTCGACGTACCAGACGTCGTGGCGGAACTTGTCCTCCCAGGACAGGAGGTTGCGCCCGTTCACCTGCGCCCAGCCGGTGATGCCGGGCGGGACTTCGTGCCGTCGGGCCTGCTCGGGCGAGTAGCGCGGCAGGTAGGCGGTCGGGAGGGGGCGCGGGCCCACGAGCGACATGCGGCCGGAGAGGACGAGCAGCAGTTCGGGGATCTCGTCCAGCGACGAGGCGCGCAGGAAACGGCCGAAGCGGGTGAGGCGTTCGGCGTCCGTGCCGGGTCCGTTCCGCATGGAGCGGAACTTCACGATCCGGAAGGGGCGCCCGCCCAGGCCCGCGCGTTCCTGCGTGAAGAACACGGGGCGGCCGAGCGCGCACAGGACGGCGAGGGCGACCAGCAGCAGGAGCGGCAGCCAGAACGGCGCCGCGAGCAGGACGAGGAGAAGGTCGAGGACGCGTTTCATCGGTCTCCGTCAGGCTCCCCGGATGGCCCGCGCCACGCGCGCGAACTGGGCGGCCGTGAGGCCGGCGCCGGACGGAAGGCAGAGGCCGCGGCGGAAGAGGGCCGCGGAGACGTCCCCGCCCCAGGCCCGGCAGTCGCGGAACGTCGGCTGCAGGTGCATCGGCTTCCAGACCGGCCGGCTCTCGATGTCGGCCGCGTCCAGCCGCGCCGCGACGGCGTCGCGCGCCGCGGACGTGGGGAAGACGAAGACGCTGAGCCAGCGGGTCGAGGCGGTGCAGGACGCGTCGCACGGGAAGGGCTGGACGTCCTTCGAACGCGGGCGGAAGGGCGTGTCGGGGGCGCAGCCGAAGAGTTCGCAGTAGGCGGCGAAGGTGCGGCGCTTGCGGCGGACGATCTCGGGCAGGCGGTCGAGCTGGGCGCAGCCGAGCCCGCCCAGCAGGTTGCTCATGCGGTAGTTGTAGCCGATCTCGCGGTGCTCGTAGTGGACGACCCGCTCGCGGGCCTGCTGGGCGCGCCATTTCGCGCGGACGACGATGTCCGGATCGCGGGAGAGGACGGCGCCGCCGCCCGAGGTGGTGACGATCTTGTTGCCGTTGAAGGAGTAGACGGCCGCGGCGCCGGCGCAGCCCGCGGGGCGGCTGCGGCAGGTGGCGCCGACGGCTTCGGCCGCGTCGACGACGAGCGTCGCGTCGAAGCGCGTGCAGAGCGCCTCGAGGGCGTCGTAGTCGCAGCACTGGCCGTAGATGTCGGCGGGGATGACCACGATCGGACCGCGGTGGGTGCGGCGGAGGTCCGCGAGCGCGGACTCGAGCAGGGGGATGGAGAGCGTGCCCGTCGCGGGGTCGGAGTCGACGAAGACGGGACGGGCGCCGCGGTGGACGGCCGGTCCGACCGTGGCGACGAAGGTGAGGGAGGAGGCCACGACGACGGTGCCGGGGCCGACGCCGAATTCGGCCATCAGCAGGTCGAGCGCGGCGGTGCCGGACGCGACGGCCGCGGCATGCTGCCCGGCGAGCTGGCCGAGCCGGCGGTCGAATTCGTCCACAAGGGGGCCGCAGGGGGCGACGTAGCCCGAATCGAACGCCGCGGAAACCGCGGCGCGTTCAGCCTGCCCGACCCACGGCGGGGAGAGGAATATCCGTTTCGCCATGCACCAGATTCTACCATATTTGCTATAATGCGCACATGTTTCGCTTGTTGAAAATTTCGTCCCTCGCACTGGCCGCGGCGCTGTTCGCGGCGGGCTGCGAGACCGTCGAACGCGCGCGCACGGCGCAGGCCGCCGTGTCCTCCGCGACGAACGACGTGCCGGGGAGCGTGCACGCGCGCCTCGAGCCCGGTTCGGTCAATCTGCTGGGGTCGACGCTCGTGGACTACGTCGCGTTCGCGATGACGAACCGGCCGAGCCTCGAGGCCTCGCGCCTGGCCGTCTCCAACGCGGTCCTCGAACTCGCGCGCGTCACCTCCGACCGCGCGTTGCAGCTTTCGCTCTCCGGCGGCTACTCGCAGGCCACGCGCAACGGCGGCAGCCACTTCTCCTGGCACCAGCCCCGCGGACGCGGGACGACGGACATTTCCGCGGACCTCCTGATCTGCGACTTCGGCAGGCTCGACGCGCGCGAGCGCCAGGCGCGCGAGGAGCTCGTGGCCGCGCAGCGGGACCTGGCGGACGAGGAGTTCAACGTCTTCAACGAGGTCGCGCAGGCCTACTTCACGGTCCTCCGCAACGACGGCCTGCTCGCGGTCGCGCATACGAACGAGTTCATGTTCGCGGAGCACCTGCGCCAGGCCGAATCCCTGCTCGCGGCCGGCGAGGCGAAGCGGCTGGACGTGCTCAAGGCCCGCGTGGACCTCTCCGAGGCGCGCATGGAGACGATCACGGCCTCCAACGACGTCGTCACGGCGGAGGCGGACTTCCTCCGCGCGCTCGGCCTCGGCGGGACGGGCGTCGTGCGGGCCGACGTGCTCGAGGTCGCGGAGGACAGCCTGGCGCCGTCTTCGCCGCGGCTCCCCGCGACGGACTTCCCCGCCGGCGCGGGGCTCGGCCTCGCCCGCACGAACGCGCCGTCCCTCAAGGTGCTCCGCGCCCGTCTCCGCGCGGCGAGCGCGCAGGTCGACTACGCGGTCGCCGACCTCCTTCCGGAGCTCACGCTCTCCTCCGCGTTCTCCTTCACCGACCCGACCTGGAACTGGAGCTGGGGCTTCCGTGCGGTGCAGTCCGTGCTGGACGGCTTCCGCAAGCAGACCGCGGTCGACCAGGCGGTCGTCGCGCTGGCGCGCGCCCGCACGGACGTCGAGGCCGCCGAGCAGAAGCTCGCCTACGACCTCTCGGTGGCGGCGGCGACGCGCGACCGCGCCCGCCAGTCGCTCGAGACCGCGCGCGTCGAGGTCGAACAGTCTCGGGAGAACTACGAGACCGTGCTCGCGCAGTACCGGCTCGGCGACGCGTCCCGCCTCGACTTCACGGACGCGGCGGGCGCCCTGGCCGCGGCGCTGGGCGCCCGCGTCAAGGCCTTCTACGGCGGCGAATGCGCCGAGGCCCAGCTCATCCGCCTGACGGGCCACGTCCCGTTTGCCGACCTTCCCCGTCCGACCGGAACCCATCGCGAGGTGAACGACCATGAAATGGATTAAACCTGCCTTCTCCATCCTCCTCGTCCTGACCCTGGCGGGCGGCGGTTCCTACGCCTGGACGCGGCACGCCGCCGGGAAGCCGGCGCAGGAGGGTCCCGCCGCGGGCTTCCGCACGTCGAAGGTCCAGCGGATGGACATCGTGCGCACCGTCTCCGCGACGGGCACGGTGACGCCGCGCAACACCGCCTCGGGCATCCCCGTCGGCGCGCAGGTGAACGGCAAGCTCATCAAGCTCTACGTCGACTACAACGACGTCGTGACGAACGGGCAGGTCGTGGCCCTCATCGACCCGCTCGTCTACGAGGCCGCGTACAAGAGCGCCGTCGCGCGCCTGCACGTCGACCAGGCGAGCGTTCAGGTGAGCACCTGCTCGGTGCGCCAGCGCGAGGCCGAGCTCGTGCTCGCGAAGAAGACCTACGACCGCAAGAAGGCGCTGGTCGAGAAGGCGATGGCCCCGGTGGCGGACCTCGACAGCGCGACGGAGGCCTACGAGAAGGCGCAGGCCAGCGTCGAGAGCGCGAAGGCCTCCCTGATGAGCGCGCGCGCGAACGTCGAGGCCAGCCAGGCCGCGGTCGACCAGGCGCAGGCCAACCTCGGCTACTGCACGATCCGCTCGCCCGTGAACGGCATCGTCATCGCGCGCAAGGTCGAGGAGGGCGAGACGGTCGTTTCGAGCATGAACGCGGTGCCCGTGCTCTCCATCGCCGAGGACCTGGACGTGATCTGGGTCGAGGCGACGGTGCCGGAGGCGGATGTCGGCAACATCCGCGTCGGCCAGCCGGTGACGTTCACGGCGGACGCGTACCGCGACCGTTTCAAGGGCCGCGTCAAGCAGATCCGCCGCGCCGCGACGACGACGAACAACGTCGTGACGTTCCCCGTCATCATCGAGGCCGAGAACCCCGGGCAGAAGCTCTTCCCCGGCATGACGGCGACGCTCTCCATCGAGACCGGGCGGGCCGAGAACGTGCTCGCCGTCGCGGCCTCCGCGTTCCGCTTCCGCCCCAAGCCGGCGGACTACGAGCGGGCCCGCGCGGGCGGCGAGATCCCGCCCGGCCGCAAGCTCTGGTTCGCGAAGCCCGACGGGGCGCTCGAGTGGGTGTCCGTCGAGGAGGGCGTGACGGACGACTCCTCCATCGAGATCAAGTGCGCGAACGCCGCCTCGCTCGAGGGGCGCGAGGCCGTCGTCGGCTACCAGGTCTCCTCGATGCAGGCCGGGTCCGGCGGTTCGCAGAATCCGTTCATGCCCAAGTTCCCGAAGCGCGGCACGAAGGGCACCGCCCCCGAGCCGAAGAAGGCCAAGTGATGTCGCACCTGATCGACATCCGGGACATGTACAAGGTGTACGAGATCGGCGCGGAGCCGGTCCACGCCCTCGACGGCGTGTCCCTGGCGGTGGACGAGGGCGAGTTCGTCGCGATCATGGGCTCGTCCGGCTCGGGCAAGTCGACGATGCTGAACATCCTCGGCTGCCTGGACGTGCCGACGCGCGGATCCTACCTGCTGGACGGCATCGAGGTCGCGGCCCGCACGCGCAAGGAGCTCGCGCACATCCGCAACCGCAAGCTCGGCTTCGTCTTCCAGAACTTCAACCTGCTGCCCCGCACGAGCGCGCTCGAGAACGTCGAGCTGCCCGACCTCTACATGGGCCGGCTCGGCCACCGCGCGCGCCGCGAGCGCGCCCTGTCCCTCCTCGCGCGCGTCGGCCTCGCCGGGCGCGAGGACCACACGCCCGCGCAGCTCTCGGGCGGCCAGCAGCAGCGCGTCGCCATCGCGCGCGCGCTCATGAACAACCCGCCGGTCGTCTTCGCGGACGAGCCCACGGGCAACCTCGACACGAAGAGCTCGATCGAGGTCATGAAGCTCTTCTCCGAGCTCTCGCACGAGGGCATCACCATCGTCATGGTGACGCACGAGGACGACATCGCCGCCTACGCCCGCCGCCACGTCGTGATGCGCGACGGCCGGATCATGCGCGACGACCGCGACGACGGGGGCGTCCTCAAGACGCAGGACGAGGTGGCCCGCCTGGTGAAGGAGGCGCTCGCATGAACCCGCTCGCGATCTTCCGCGTCTCGCTCAAGACGCTCGGCCGCAACCCCGTCCGCTCCTTCCTCAGCTGCCTCGGCATCGGCATCGGCATCGTGGCCGTCATCCTCGCGATGGCGATCGGACAGGGCGCCAAGACGATGATGGTCAAGGAGATCTCGTCCCTCGGCGACAACCTGATGATGGTCTTCCCCGAGCGGCGCAACCACGGCCCCGTCTCGGGCGGCATGGGCCAGGGTCAGACGATGACGGCGGGCGACGCCGAGGCGGTGAAGCGCGAGCTCGCCGGCCTCGTGAAGGGCGTGAGCCCCCAGGTGCGCACGACGGTGCAGATGATGTACGGGGCGAAGAACTGGGCGGGCAACGTGCAGGGCGTCTCCACCGACATCCTGCAGATCAGCAACTGGGACGTCCCGGTCGGCCGCTTCTTCACGGACGAGGAGACCCGCCGCGCCGCGCGCGTGTGCGCGATCGGCACGACGGTGCGCGCCAACCTCTTCGCGGACGAGGAGGATCCCGTCGGCAAGACGATCCGCCTGAAGAACATCACCTTCAAGGTCGTGGGCGTGCTCGGGTCGAAGGGCGCCAACAACTGGGGCCAGGACCAGGACGACGTGATCCTCGCGCCGTACACGAGCGTGCAGCGCTACCTCCAGCGCTCGAAGTTCAACAACATCAACATGATGAACATCTCCCTCGTCTCGATGGCCGACCTCGACGAGGCGAAGCGCGAACTCGGCGCGCTCCTGCGCCAGCGCCACCACCTCGCGGACTACCAGGACAACGACTTCGAGACGCGCGACACGACCGAGCTCATGAACACGATCGGCTCCGTCACGGGCATCGTCGGGGTGCTGCTGCTCGTCTTCTCGGTGATCACGCTGGTCGTCGGGGGCATCGGCATCATGAACATCATGCTCGTCTCGGTGACCGAGCGCATCCGCGAGATCGGCCTGCGCATGGCGATCGGCGCGACGCCCGCGAACATCCTCGTGCAGTTCGTGTTCGAGGCCATCGTCCTCGCGACCGTCGGCGGCGCCGCGGGCGTGCTGGCCGGCATCGGGGCCTCGCACCTCGTCGGCGGCCTCGCGGGCTGGCCCGTCCTCATCGAGCCCGCCTCCGCCGCGTACGCCTTCCTGATCTCGACCGTGGTCGGGCTGTTCTTCGGCTTCTACCCGGCCTGGCGCGCCAGCCGCCTCAACCCCATCGACTGCCTCAGATACGAATAAGGAAAAAGCGAAGATGAAGAAGATCCTGCTCACGGCCCTCGTCCTGGCCTCCCTCGCGCCGGCCGTCCGCGCCGCGGACGCGCCCTCCGCCCCCTCGATGTTCGCGGACGGACGCTTCTACACGGGCTGCAACTACTGGGCCTCGCATGCCGGCCTGTACATGTGGCGCCGCTGGAACCCGGCCGTCGTCGAGAAGGACATCGCCGAGCTCGCGAAGAACGGCGTGAACATCATGCGCGTCTTCCCGCTCTGGCCCGATTTCCAGCCGCTCACGCGGCTGCTCGGCGGCGGGGGCGCGGACCGCGGCCTCGCGCAGAACGACGGTCCGCTGCGGAACGCGGCGGGCGTCGACGAGGAGATGATGAAGCGCTTCCGCTTCATGTGCGACGCCGCGCGGAAGCACGACGTGAAGCTCGTCGTCGGGCTGATCACGGGCTGGATGAGCGGACGCCTCTTCGTGCCGCCCGCCTTCGAGGCGAAGAACGTGCTCACGGACGCCGAGGTGATGACGTGGCAGACGCGCTTCGTGCGCCACTTCGTCCGCGAGATGAAGGACCATCCCGCGATCGCCGGCTGGGACCTCGGCAACGAGTGCAACTGCATGGCGTGGAAGGACATCGGGGCGGCCGAGAGCTGGCTCTGGATGAACACGATCGCCTCCGCCATCCGCCTCGAGGATCCGACGCGTCCCGTCGTGAGCGGCATGCACGGCTGCTCGAACGTCCGCGACGAGAAGTGGAACCTCTACCAGCAGGGCGAGCTCATGGACGTGCTCACGACGCATCCCTATCCGCTGTTCACGCCCAACTGCGCGAAGGACCCGTTCAACACGATGCGGTCCGAGACGCATCCCGCCGCCGAGTCGCTGCTCTACAGCGGCCTCTCCGGCAGGCACTGCTTCGTCGAGGAGGCCGGGGACCTCGGCCGCTGCACCGGTTCGCCCGAGCGCAGCGCCGCGAACATGCGCTGCGCGATGTTCACGTCCTGGGCCAACGGCCTCGGCGCCTACGTCTGGTGGTGCGGCTTCGACCAGCAGCACCTCGACTTCCCGCCCTACACGTGGAACGCCGTCGAACGCGAGCTCGGCCTCTTCACCAAGGACTACGAGGCGAAACCCCAGCTGAAGGCGATGGGCGCGTTCCAGGCCTTCCTGAAGGCGCTGCCGCCCGAGGTCCGGAACCTGCCGCCGCGCCAGGTCGACGCCGTCGTCCTCGTGAGCGACCGCGAGAACGCGTGGGCGAGCGCCTTCGGCGCCTACCTGCTCGCCCGCCAGGCGGGCTTCGACGTCGCCTTCGCGAGCGCCGAGCAGTTCCCGCTGCCGAAGTCCCGCCTCTACATCCTGCCCGCCGGAAACGGCTGCGACCCGTACTCCTACGAGGCCTGGTGCGCCGCGCTCAAGGCCGCGGAGGAGGGCGCCACGCTGCTGCTCTCGAAGGGCAACGGCACGCGCTACTCGGACTTCCTCGCCGCGACGGGCAACGAGATCGACTTCTTCTGCCAGCAGGGCGTCGCGACGAAGTTCGAGCTGAAGGACTACCCGGGACGCACGATCGACGCGTGGGACGCCACGCGCACCGAGATCACGCCGAAGGGCAGCTTCGTGCTCGGCGCCTCGGCCTCCGGCCGCGCGATGGTCACGTCGCGCGCGTACGGGCGCGGCCGCGTGGTCTACTGCAACTTCCCGATCGAAAGCGACTCCGTGTACCGCACGGACTGCTTCACGGGCGCGAATCCGAATCCGCGCTACCTCGTCTACAAGGCTGCCGCGAAGGCTGCGGGGATCGTCCGCGCGGTCCGCAAGGAGCTCCCCGGCGTCGGCATCACCGAGCACCGCCTGCCGGATGGCCGCGTCGTGTGCGTCGCGGTCAACTACGAGCCCGAACCCGCGTCCTGCCCGGTCTCCTTCGCCGGGCACGTGCTGCAGTGCTGGGGCGCCGGCGCCGTGAAGGACGGCCGTCTGGAAATCGCGGCGAACGACGCCGTCGTCTTCATTGTCGGGAGATAGGCCATGATCTCGATGCTCGCGGCGGCCGCCACGGCCGTCCTCTACACGCAGGGATCCGTCCAGAACCCCGAAGGCGCCTTCGCGAAGGGCGACGGGAAGACCTGCACGCTTTCGTGGGACGGCACGGGCCAGCAGCCCGTGCTCGCGCTCGACTTCGGCGCGAAGTCGGTCGGCGGCTACGCCGTCATCCACGTGACGGCGCGCACGGGCGACCCCGTCCTGCGCCTCGCCTACGCGAACCACCCGGACGGCCTGGGCGAACGCGGCTGCTTCTGGCGCGAGACGAGCGCCCGCTACCTCGGGCCGACGTTCGACATCCCCGTCCTGCCGGGCAACATCAACCGCCACGAGCTCTACCGCGTCTGCCGCGAGGGGCAGTTCGTCGCGCCGCTCATCCAGGGCCAGCAGCGCTATGTGCGCGTGCAGCTCGATACGCCCGGCCGCGTCGCGATCGACGCCGTCGGGATCGAGAACGCCGAGGTCTTCTCGACGGAACCCCGTCGCGGTTCCTTCGCCTGCTCGGACGACCGGATCACGCGCCTCTGGGACATCAGCGTGTGGACCTGCCAGCTCGCGAGCTTCCCCAACCACGACGCGTGGAAGAAGGTCGGCGGCTGGATTCTGCCGCGCAAGCTCGAACAGGCGGCCGCGGACGTCTGGTGCCGGAAGACGGCGCCTGCCGACGGCATGCTCGAGATCGCCTACGAGTTCGACGCGAATCCGCACTTCCCGAAGGGCGTCTTCGAGGTTCTCCACGGCGGGGTTCGGACGAAGGTCGTGCAGGAGTCGACGAACGCGGTCGCCACCGTGAAGGTTCCCGTGAAGAAGGGCGAGCGGCTCGGCCTCTCGGTCCCGAAGGAGAGCTGGCCGGTGATCCGCGCGATGTCCGTCGCGGGCCAGGACCTGATGGACCTCGCCGACTGGGACTTCGCCCGCACGCTGCCGTTCACGGCCGACGGCGCGAAGCGCGACCGCCTGATCTGGAGCGGCGACCTGTGGTGGGCCGAGCGGAACCTGTTCTACGGCTTCGGCCCCGATTCGCCGTACATGAAGGGCAACGTGAAGATGCTCGCGTTCAACCGCACGCCCGAGGGCTACACGCACGCCTCGCCGTACGCGGAGCGCAGCGTCCGCCCGCCGCGCGGCGACTACGGTCCGTTCGGGTCCGACGAGTTCGCGGCCTGGTTCATCCCCGTCGCGTGGGACCACCTGCTCTACACGGCCGACTACGAGACCCTGAAGCTCGTCTGGCCGGACGTCGTGGCGCTCGTCGGCTACCTCAACGCGCATCGGCGCGGGGACGGGATCTTCGAGCCGCGCAAGGAGACGTGCAAGCACGCGGCCGGACTCGTCTTCGGCGGCACGTCGCTGCACCACCGGTCGTACATGAACATCCTCCTCTGGAAGACGCTGAAGGACGCCGCCTCCATCGCCCGCTGCCTCGGGCATGTGCACGAGGCGGATGTCTGGAGCCGCGACGCGGACAAGTTCGCACCCGTTGTCCGCCAGGCGTTCTGGGACGAGGCGAAGGGCTTCTTCGCGCTTTCGCAGGAGCAGCGCCACATGGGCTTCGAGGCGAACGCCCTCGCCCTTGCGACGCGCTTCGCGACGCCGCAGGAGGCCGCGCGCATCAGGCCGCAGCTCGTCCGCACGGGGCACGGCAAGTTCCAGGCCCTCGCGGCCCGCGGCAAGTTCGAATACGGCGACACGGCCGGCGGCCTCAAGGCGATCGAGGACCACAACTGGTACAGGCTGCTCGATCCGGACTGGAAGGGCGCCCTCACCGTCACCGAGTGCATGGGCCTGATCCGCAGGGGCTGGGGCGACGAGTCGCACCCCGACACGGCGATCGGCGGCATCTACTCCTCCTATCTGCTCGGCGTCGTGCCGACCGCACCCGGATTCCGCACGTTCTCGGTCCGTCCGCAGACCGCCGGTCTGACGTGGGCGGAGGGCGTCGTGCCGACCCCGCGCGGGGACATCCGCGTGCGCTGGGACCGGAAGGAGGACGGGCTGGCCGTGAAGGTCGCCGTGCCGCCGACCCTGGTCGCGGAGTTCACCTGGGGCGCGACGGCGAAGACGCTGCCCGCCGGCGAGCACGCGTTTCTGGCGAAATAGCTTCGAACGACAAGACAAGAAAGGCAAAACATGAAATCTCTGAAGATCGGCATGACGGGCGCCGCGCTGTGCGCGGTCCTGGCGGGCTGCTGTTGCGGGAAGTCCGCGACGGCGACGAAGGGCGACGAGAAGTACCGCCCGCGCCTCTTCGCCTCCTTTGGCGAGGAAGTGAACGAACCCGACGGCCTGACCCAGGACGAGAAGGGCAACATCTACCACTCCGCGCCGAACCACCTGAGCAAGGAGTTCCCGGGCCAGATCATGAAGCGCGACTTCGAGACCGGCAAGTGGGAGATCTTCTGCGTGGCCGCGAAGTCCCCGAAGACCGGCAAGGGCCGCCCGATGGGCCTCGAGTACTGCCGCGAGGACGGCAACCTCTATTACTGCGACAACCAGTACTTCGACTCCAAGGACTACGCCAGCCGCATCATGCGCGTCGTGATCGACAGGCAGACGGGCAAGGCCGTGAGGATCGAGACCGCGGTCGAGAACCTCAAGCTCGCGAACGCGATCCGCTTCTACAAGGGCGACATGTTCTTCACCGACACCTACTTCGACCTGGACCGCAAGGACGGCGTCGGTGTCGGCGGCGTCTACCGCGTGCCGCTCGCCGCGTGCAGGGACAAGGCGGTCTCGCTGCTGCCGAAGCCCCAGTTCGAAAAGGACCCCTACTTCGTCGCGAAGACCGAGACGGTCGCGCTCGAGGGCCGCGGCGGCGACAACTCCGGCGCGGACGGCCTCGCGATCACGAAGGAAGGCCACCTCTACTTCGGCACGTTCGGCTCCGGCCGCTTCTACACCGCCAAGCGCACGGCCGACGGCAAGTACGCCCCCGCGAAGCTCCTCTTCGAGGATCCGAAGGTCTTCCCGTGCTGCGACGGCATCTGCTACGACGAGGTCTGCAACCGCATCATCATGAGCGACAGCGCCCTCAACGCGCTCCACACCTGGGACATCGCCAAGGAGGCCGACCCGAAGGCGGCGTTCGGCGAGCTCTGGCAGAACGACGACGACGACGGGGCCACGGGCCTCCTCGACCAGCCGTGCGAGCCCCTGATCTGGAAGGACAGGGACGGCAAGCGGAAGTGCGTCGTCGCCAACTTCGACATGCCGTTCCCCGGCCTGATCAACAAGGCCACGGACAAGTACCACACGCTCTCGGTCCTCGACCTCGAGTAGCGGACGGCGGCAGGCATGGACTGGACGGCCTGGATTCTCGCGAGCGCGGTCTTCCTCGCGTTCTACGACCTCGCCAAGAAGTCGAGCGTCCGCGACAACGCCGTGCTGCCCACGCTGCTGTGCTCCACGTTCTTCGGCGGCGCCGCGTTCGTCGCGGTGTCCGTCTGCTTCCGGGACGTGGGGCCGATGCTGCATCCGGGAGGCCGCCTGCTGGGCCTGGCCCTGCTGAAGTCGGTCATCGTCGCGACCTCCTGGATTTTCACCTTCTGCGCGCTGCGCACGCTGCCGATCACGATCGCCACGCCGATCCGCGCGAGCGCGCCCGCGCTCGTCTTCGTCGCCGCCTTCTTCTGCTATGGCGAGGTCCCGACCTGGATCCAGGGGGCCGGCATGCTCTGCGTCTTCGGGGGCTACTGGGCCTTCTCCTGGGCGGGGCGCCACGAGGGGATCGACTTCCTCCGCAACCGCGCCGTCTGGTTCGCCATCGCGGGCATGTGCTGTTCGGCGTGCTCGAGCATGTGGGACAAGTACCTGTTCCAGATCCTCGGCCTCCCCGTCGAGCCGGTCCAGTTCTGGTTCCAGATCGGGCTCTTCGCGGTCTACGGCGTCCTGCTCGCGGGCCGGACCCTGCTGCGCCTGCCGCACGACCGCTTCGAATGGCGTTGGACGATCCCCTGCGTCGGCATCCTCCTGGCGATGGCCGACTGGCTCTATTTCAAGGGACTCGCGATTCCCGACGTCCCGATTTCGGTCGGGTCCCTGCTCCGCCGCTTCTCCGTCGTCATCACGTTCGTCCTCGGCGCGAAGGTCTTCCACGAGAAGAACCTCAAGCGCAAGGGCCTGGCGCTCGCCGCGATCCTGGTTGGCGTCGCGCTGCTCACCGTCAAATAGGATTCCGCCATGTATGCGGACACGCTGGACACCCGCTTCGGGAAGATTCACTGAGGAGGATCGAGATGGCTGAAATCAAGTTTCCCGTCATCGCGCACCACAAGGTCATCGTGGACGCGACGCGCCGCGACGACGCCGCGACGGCGGCCGCGTTCCGGGGCTTCGACCTGGTCGAACCGATTGTGGCGGGCCGGTCTTCGAACGGTGGGAAGTACGTGTCGTACGGCGTCTCCGTGCGGTTGAAGGACCGCGCGGAGATGGCGCGCTTCGACGCCTGCCTGCCGCTGGTGCCGGGACTCAGGATGGTTCTGTAGCGGGGAGGCGGCTTCCCATCCGCGAAGCGCCCTTGTTTTGTTATAATTGGGGGCATCCATGAAAGAAGAACAGCAGAATTCCGAACAGATTCCCGACAATGTCCTGCGCCGTCTGCCGAAATACCTGGCGGTTGCGCAGGTCCTCGAGGGGATGGGCTGGGACTTCGTCACGTCCGCCGACCTTGCACGCGCCTGCGAGGTGAAGGAGATGCTGGTCCGCAAGGACCTGGCCTGGACGGGCGTTGTCGGACGGCCCCGCTTCGGCTACCCCATCCATGGGCTTATCGGCGCCATCCTCGACGTCGTCGGCTGGAACCGGCAGCGGACGATCGCGTTCGTCGGCCAGGCGGATATCGCCACGGCGCTGACGAAGGCCTTCCCGTTCTCCCGGTACGGACTGCGGCTGACCTGCGTCGTCGACGACGCGTCCGCGGGATCCTCCGCGGCCGGCGTGCCCGCGCTGTCGCTTTCCGATTTCCTCGCCCAGCAGGCGACCGAGCCCGTCGCGATTGCGCTCATCGCGATTCCCCCGGAGCAGGCCCAGTCCGTCGCCGACCGCCTGGTCTCCGCCGGCGTGAAGGGCATCTGGAACTTCGCGGCGACGACCATCGCCGTGCCGGACGACGTCCGCGTGGTGGACGCCGACCTGGCCTCCAGCCTGGCGATCCTCTGCTACGAGCTCGTCCGCATCGGCCAATAGGGGGGCAGGTGAAAGAAGGCGGCAAGCTGAAGATCCTCCTGCTCGACGACGAGCGGCTGATCCGGATGAGCGTGGCGGCCCGCCTGCGCCGCACGGATTTCGAGATCGTCGGCGTCGGCACGCCCGACGAGGCCGTCGCGCGGCTGCGCCGCGAACGCTTCCTGGCGATCATCACGGACGTCGTCATGGGCGACGTGGACGGCTTCATGTTCCGCGACATCGTCCGCGGCATGAACCGCGAGATCCCGATCCTCTTCTTCACCTCCCTCGTGAACGACGAGGGCTGCGACTTCCTCAACCGCGTCCTCGAGGACCGCTATTCCTCCTACCTTCCGAAGAACGCCTCGACGGAGGTGCTGATCGGGCGCCTCGAACGCGCCGTGCGGCCCTACCGACTGGAGGTGGAGATGCGCGAGATGAAGGCCGATCTCGACGCGGCGCTGCGGCTCGCCTCCTCCGTGCAGACCTCCATGCTCCCGCGCTGGGCGCATGTGCGCGAGAACGTCTTCTACGGGACCTGCTGGCACCCGTTCTCCATGGTGAGCGGCGACCTGTACGACTACGTGCCCGTCGGCCCGGACGCGACGATCTTCATCTTCGGCGACATCTCGGGCCACGGCGTCTCGGCTTCGCTCGCGATGACGGCCGTGCAGGCGTTTCTCAAGCAGTTCGACGGCGTCGACGACGCCCATGCGCGCGACGTCGCTCAGCTGGCCTCGCAGATCGACCGCTTCATCTATCGGAACCTCCAGGGGGTCGCCTACATGAGCGGCCTCGTCGTCTATTTCAACTCGAAGGAGAACCGGGTGCGCGTCTGCAACGCGGGCCATCCGGACCTGAAGTGCTTCGACCGCCTGGGCCGCGCGATCGACCTGAATCCCGAGCACCGCGGAGGCTTCCCGCTGGGGCTCATGGCGAAGTCCGACTACACGGAGGCCGACGTGGTCGACCAGGTCGTGCCGGAGGACGCGTTGTTCTTCGCCTATTCCGACGGCATCGTGGACCTCACCTCCGACGCCCAGGGCGAGGACCGCCTGCCGCCCGAACTGCTTGACGACCTGGTCGCCGAGACCGTGCGCAGCATCGACAGGGAAGGGACGCTCACCTCCGTCGCACTGCCCAGCAAGGTGTACGACCTGCTCCAGGACTTCGGATACGACCATCCCCAGGACGACATCACGCTCGCCGTGTTCGGCCGGACGCGTCAGCGCCCCGGGGTCCACTACGTCGAGGTCGCGATCGACGTCGCGAACATCGACATCGCCGTCCGCCGCGCGGGCGAATGCCTCTCTTCCGATTCGCGCTTCGCGGACGTCGCCCCGCGCGTGGAGCTCCTGCTCGGCGAATTCCTGATGAACCTGCACGACCACGGTTTCGATCCCGTGACGCGGCACCGCGAATTCGCGCTTGTCCGCCTCCAGATGCGCGCGGACGACGTCGTGGTCTCGGTTTGGCATCGTGCCCGCCCGTGGGACGTCGCCAGCAAGCCGATCGATCCCGACGCCGCCCTCGACCGCGCCAACGCCGCCCTTGACAACCATGGACGCGGCGTCGCGATCATCCGCAAGCTCGCCTCGCGCAGCGGCCGGCAGTCCTTCGGCGGACTCAACCTCAACACGTTCTACGTGCCGCTGGAACTGAAATGAACAGGCTGCGTCCCTCACGGCATTCTCGCGGAAGACTGATTCTTTTCTGACAGGGGAATGGGATGATGTCCTCGCAAAGGGATGTCGTGCCCGGAAGCAACGGAAAAAGCAACGGAAAGGAGTTCGGAATGGCTCGGTCAACACATGTGGAAGCGGCGGTCTGCCTGCTTGCGGCCTGCCTGCTGGAATGCGGGATGCTTTGCGCGCGCACGGTCGACGTGCCCGCGGGGGAGGAAGAGACGCTCACCGACGCGCTGTCCGGAACGGAGGACCTCGTCAAGACCGGCGGCGGCACGCTCGTGCTCGCAGGTTCGACCTCGGGGTGGACGGGGCCGATCGACGTCCAGGAGGGCACGCTGAGCTGCTCGCCGCTGAACATGGGCGCGACGGGCGACCTGCGTGTCCGCGCGGGCGCGAAGATCCTCTTCACGGGGACGAACGTCTATGTTCCCCTTCCCACGCGCAAGGGCTATCTCGCCGGCACGGTCGCGTTCGAATCCGGGTTCTCGTATGCGTCCAACAGCTGGTACGTCTTCAAGGACGCCGTGCTCGAGGACGATCTCGTGCTCGAAGGGGGCGGCAATTTCGTGGGATGGGGCGATCTCGACATGGGCGGGCACGTGCTTTCGATGGGGAGCGGGAGCATCAGTCTTCCCCGCATGTCGATCCGTAACTTCGGCACGATCCGCAAGACGGAGGGCGGAGGCCTGCATTTCACGGATATCAAGACCACGGACTTCGGGTCCGGCGGCACCGTCGAACTGAGCGGCGGCGTGACGCTCTACATGCGGAACAGCAAGGGCAAGACGCAGTTCGCCATCCATTCCATCTCGGGGCTGAACTGGATCGAGGCGGCGCAGGACGATCCCGTCACGACCCCATCGGCCGTCGGCGACTACACCTTCGCCGGACCGATCCAGATCGACGCGGGCTCGACCCTCCAGACCTGGTCGCACCACGACGGCCTCGAAGTCTGCGTCATCGAGGGGGCGATCACGGGCGGCGGCGTGTTCTCCACCGCCGAACAGACCCGGACGCAGACGGTTCTGCGCGGCGACGCGGAGATCGGGCCCGATGTCTCCTTCGACGTCAACGCCGAGCTGCGCGTCGAGCCGGAACGCGTTGCCGCGTTTGCCGGCCACGCG
Source organism: Kiritimatiellia bacterium (assembly GCA_016302985.1). Lineage (GTDB taxonomy): Bacteria > Verrucomicrobiota > Kiritimatiellia > RFP12 > UBA1067 > RUG572. The sequence goes on from JAEDMN010000041.1 coordinate 16,474, forward strand.
GTCACGATCCGGGGCGGAAGCGACCTGGTCCTCGTGGGGGCGACGACGGAACAGCTGGAGGCTGTGCTCGCGGACGTCTCGCTCGTCGGCGGCGCGAAGGGCCGCGTCCATCTGGAGCTGCCGGGCGAAGGGGAGCACGTCTACAACGGACCGTTCGAGACCGGCAAGCTCGTCGTCTCCGCGCCCGCCGGCTCGGTCATGACGACGACGGACCTGCTGACGGACACGCTGCTCGGCCAGATTTTCGCGGCCTCCCGCAACGGCGCCTGGTACGTCGGCGGGGACCCGTCCGCCGCGTCCACCATCGGCAACACCTACTACCGCGGCCACATCGTCCTCCGCGACGCCGGCGACGTTCGCGTCGACAGCTGGATCTGCGCC
>JAEDMN010000272.1 GCA_016302985.1 Kiritimatiellia bacterium
GGCAGCGGCTTCGCGACCGGCAGCGGCTTCGGACCGGGCAGCGGCTTCGCGACCGGCAGCGGCTTTGCGACGGGCTTGCCCGGCAGGGTCTTCACCACGGGGCGGGGGCCGGGCTTCTTCGCGCCAGGCGGCGGCGCAGCCAGGATGCCGACGGACGCGGCACAGGCGATTCCCAGAATCAGTCTCCTCATTTCTACTCCTCCTTTTTACTTGAAGCGGCTTTCCTGTCGTCCTCGGGGACCGGCTTGACGCCGATGTCCGCGAGGCGCATGGAGATGATGCGCGAAATGCCCTTCTCCTGCTGGCTCACGCCGTATACGAGGTCGGACCCCGCGATCGTGTGCTGGTTGTGCGTGATGATCAGGAACTGGCTGCGGTCGAGGAACTCCTTGAGGGCGTCCACGAAGCGGCCGATGTTCGCGTCGTCGAGGGCGGCGTCCAGCTCGTCCAGCATGCAGAACGGCGCCGGCTTGATCATGAAGATCGCGAACAGCAGGGCGACGGCCGTCATCGTGCGCTCGCCGCCGGAGAGCAGCGTCACGCTCTGCGGGCGCTTGCCCGGCGGACGGGCGATGATGTCGATGCCGCACTCGAGCGGATCCTGCGCGTTCTCGAGCAGCACGAGGCGGGCCTCGCCGCCGTTGAACAGCTTCGTGAACATGCGCTGGAAGTTGACGTTCGCCTGCTCGAACGTGCTGCGGAACATCTCGCCGCTCTTGTCGTTCAGGTTCTTGATGAGCTCGAGGATCTGCTCCTTCGCCGCGAGCAGGTCGGCCTCCTGGGCCTTCTCCTTCGTGTAGCGCTCCTCGAGTTCGCGGAACTCCTCGATGGCCACCATGTTGACGGGGCCGAGGGCCGCGATCTGCGCGCTCAGGCGGTTCACGCGCGCCTCGAGCACGTCGTCCGGCGGCGGCTCGCCCTTCCAGTCCGGGTCGGGCTCGCGCAGCACGCCCTGGGCGTCGAGGCCGTATTCCTGGCTGAGGTGGTCGTAGACGTTCTGCCGGCGCATCGTCGCCTCGGCGGCGGCGACCTCCAGCTTCCCCTTGAACGCGCGGGCCCGGTCGAGTTCGGCGCGCTTCGCGCCGACGCCGCCCTCGCTCTGCGACAGGCGGTCCTGCAGCACGCCACGCTCGGCCCGGGTCTCCTCGACCTGCCCGTGGATGTCGACCGCGGCCTGGCGCAGGTCCTCGAGGGACCCCATCAGCTCGGCGGTCTCGTCCCGCAGGCGCTGGATGGAGTCCTCGTACCCGCGGATGCCGGCCTCGCGCCCCTCGATCAACTTGAGCAGCTCGTCCCGCCGCCGCGCCGCGTCCGCGTTCTGCTGCGCCGTGAGCTGCAGCTCGTTCTCCATCTGCGCCGCGGTGATGCGCCGCTCGGTGAGCCGCCGGCTCTCCTCGCCGTGCGCGAGCTCGAGGTCCTGCAGCTCCTCCTGCTGCTGCGCCGTGCGGTCCATCAGCGCGTCCCGCTGCGCGAGCGTGTTCTCGAGGTCCTCCGCGAGCTCGGCGCGCTTCGCGTCGTCGCCCGCGTTCTCGGCCTGCACCGCCGCGAGTTCCGCGGCCACGCGCGCCAGGCGCTCCCGCACCGCGGCCGCGTCGCGCTCGACGCTGCCGTGCTCGCCCTCGGCCTGCGCCGCCGCGCGCCGGGCGTTCGACAGCGCGATCGCCGCGTTGCGGGCCTGCTCCGCGAGCGCCGCGCTGCGCTGCGCGCCCGTCGCGAGCGTCTGGCGGCCCTGCTCGATGCGCTCCCGGAGCGCGTCCAGGGACTCCGTCGTCTCCGAAATGAGCATGCGCCGGCTGAGCGGCGAGGCGGCCGCCGTGCCGGGCATCCAGACCTCCGCGCCCGCGCGGCCGAGCAGCACGCCGTCCTTCGAGACCAGGCGCACGCCCTCGGGCAGGTCGTCCCGGTACGCGCAGATCTCCGCGACGCCCTCGACGACGTAGACGCCGCCCAGCAGCTCCTCCGCCGCGGGCGCGAACGCCGGGTCCACCGTGACCCGGTCCAGCAGCCGCGGCAGGTCCGGAACCACCCCGGCCGCCTTCGCGCCGGCGCCCGCCGCCACGACCACGCGCGCGCTGCCGGCCTGCTTCTGCATCAGCGCGGACACCACCTCCGCCGCGGCCGCGGCGTCCTTCACGACCACCGCGTCCAGCCACGCCCGCAGCGCGGCCTCGAGCGCCAGCCGGTATTCCGCGGGCGCGTCGAAGCGCTCCGCGAGCGTGCCGAGCACCGTGCCCTCGGGCAGGCCCAGCGAACCGTCCAGCAGCGCCTGGGCTCCGGCCGAGAACGCGTCGCTCGCCGCCTTCGCGTCGTTGAGCAGGTCGAGCTGGGCCTCCTTGGCCGCCGCCTCCGCCTGCATCTTCCCGAAATTCGCGCGCAGGTCCTCGAGCTCGGCCTGCAGCTGCGCGCGCTGCGCCTCCGCAGCCTCGCTCGCCTCCGCGGCGGCGTCCTCCAGCGCCCGCGCCTCCTCGAGGCGCGCCCGCACGGACGCCAGCGCCTCCTCGGCGTGCGCCGCGCTCTCCTTGAGCTGGGCCTCCTCGCTCGCCAGGCGCTCGCGCTTCAGGATCTGCTCGCGCGCCTGCGCCTCGAGCCGCGCGATCGCGTCGCGCGTCTCCGCCGCGTGACGGTCGCAGGCCACGGACTGGCTCCGGCCCTCCTGCAGCGTCTGCCGCAGGCCGTCGATCTTCGCGCTCGACTCGCGGAACGCGGCCTCGGCCGCCTCGAGCGACTCCTTCGCCTGCTCGAGCCCCTCCTCCAGCAGCGCCGTCTTCTGCGCGAGCGACTCGGTCTGCATCCCGATCTCGTCGAGCTGCATGCGCGTCGCGTTGATCTCGCGCCCGTCGCGGTCGCTCCACGCCTTGTACTCGGCGATGCGCTGCTCGTTGACGCCGATGACCTCGCGGGCGCGGGCGTACGAGCCCTCGGCCTGCGCCTGCTGCGCCTGCAGCTGCGCGAGGCGCTCCTCGAGCTGGTGCATGTCCGCGTGGATCTGCTGGCTCGCGCTCTCCGCGGCGTTCACCGCGACCGTCGCGTCCTGGATCGTCTGTTCGGTCTCGCGCTGGTTCTTCGCGTTCACCTCGAGCGCGAGGTTGAAGGCCTGGATCTTGCCCTTCGAGACGTAGATGTCGAGGCCGCGCAGCTCGTCGCGCAGCTCCTTGTACTTCTCGGCCTTGCCGACCTGGCGCTGCAGCGAGCCGATCTGGCGCTTCATTTCGCGCAGCACGTCCTGCTCGCGCAGGAGGTTCTGCTCCGTCTGGTCGATCTTGCGCAGCGCCTCCTTGCGGTCGGCCTTGAACTTGGTGATGCCGGCCGCCTCCTCGAACACCGCGCGCCGGTCCTCGGGCTTGGACGACAGGATCTGGTCGATCTGGCCCTGGGCCATGACCGAGTAGGAGGTCGTGCCGATGCCCGTGCCCATGAAGAGGCGCTTGATGTCCTTCAGGCCGCTGCGGGTCTTGTTGATGAAGTACTCGCCGGAGCCGTCGCGGTAGACGCGGCGCGTGACCGTGACCTCGCTGTACTCGGTGCCGAGCTCCTTCTCGCAGTCCGCGAAGGTGATGCTGACCTCCGCCATGCCGAGCGGCTTGCGCGTGTCGGTGCCGTTGAAGACGACGTCCACCAGCTTCGAGCAGCGGATGGCGGTCGGACGCTGCTCGCCGAGCACCCAGCGGATGGAGTCCGAGACGTTCGACTTGCCGCACCCGTTCGGTCCGACGATGGCGATCATGCCCGGCTCGAACGTGAGCCGGGTCTTGTCCGCGAAAGACTTGAATCCGATGATGTCCAGCTGCTTGAGATACACGGCGCGACGGCCCTCCGGACGCCGGAGAACCCT
>JAEDMN010000273.1 GCA_016302985.1 Kiritimatiellia bacterium
GCCCCGCTCAGGAGAGCGAGCGGGCGACGTCCTCCATGCGCTCGATGTCGGCGCGGAGGCTGTCCGCGGACTCCATCATCCGTCGGGCGCCGGCGCGGAGGAAGTCGCAGGACTCCTCCATGATGTCCTTCGAGACGCCCATGCGGAGGTTCTTGGCGTGCAGGCGGCAGGCCTTGAAGAGCTTGCGCAGCGCGTAGAGCAGGTCGTTCTCGAGATGGAGGTTGAGGGTCGTGGAGACGGTCTGGGCCCAGAGCGTCACGAGCCATTCGGCGTCGTTGAGCTCGTCCGGCTCGAACCCGGGGATGGTCGAGACCTTGAGGGACATCGCGATCGTGACGAGTTCGCCGAACGGGGTGTCGGGCTGCCGGGTCTTCTTGTTGTAGACGGAAATCGTCGTGGAGAGGGGGGCGCAGTTCTTCGCCTCCGGCCCCTGTCCCGTGTAGAACTTGTAGTTGCGGCCGAAGCGCTCGAGCTCCTTGAACGCCAGCGCCGTCATGCGGCGGAGATGCTCGCCCGCGGTGTTCACCTTCAGGTTCAGGTACCAGTCGGACGGCGGGGCGTCCTTGACCTTCTCGTAGATTTCGCGCGCGCGCGCCTGGTCTGCTTCTTCCAGATACTTCAGATAGTTGACTGCGGCCATTCTGCTTCCGGTTCCTCGTATGTCCAGTGAAAAGGGCGCATAGTATATCACATGAACGGCGGGGTGAGACGCGTCGCCGGAGGAGGTTGAAATCGTGTATAATGGGCGCATGCGGAAAATCGTGACGATGCTGGCGTTCGTCGGGAGCGCCCTGCCGGTGCTGTGCTGGATCCTGACGATGGACCCGGCCCTGAAGGGGCTGGGCAGCCGGCTGGTCCTCACCGCCTTCCTCGCGGCGCCGGTCGCGCTCGCGAAGCTGGACGTCGACGGGCTGGCCGAGACGGGGAACCTGGTCGACCTGCGGACCTTCCTGTCCTGCGCGGGCTGCGCGGGGCGCGCGGAGTACTGGACGGCCGTGATGTTCGTGCTGACGCTGGACATCTTCGTCGCGTCGCTCTCCGCGCTGCTGCTGGCGCCGTTCCTGAAGAACGCGGCGGGCTTCGGGCTCTTCATCCTCCTCGTCGACGCGGTCGCGCTCAGCGCGGTCGCGGTGCGCCGCCTGCACGACTTCGACCGGCCCGGATGGTGGGTGCTGCTGTTCTGGGTGCTGGTGCCGGCCGCCTTCCACTGCCCGCTGCACCCGTTCTTCGTGCTCGCCCCCGCCGCGCTGCTGTTCTTCGTCCTGGTGGGCGCCCTGCCGCCGGCGGCCGCCGGCAGCCGGTTCGAGGCCGAGGTGCGGACGATCACGGAGGAGGAGATGCGGGCGGAGGCGGAGGCCGAGCAGCGCCAGCTCGTCTATGGCGTCTCCACCGGCGCCGCGGACCCGAAGGCGACCCTGGGCGCCTATCTGGCCAACCTGTCCGAAAAGCACGAACGGGGCGAGATCTCGGAAGAGGACTACACGGCGCAGGTCAACGCCCTGATGGGCGGCGCGGACGCGGCGTCGGCCCCCGCGGACACCTGGCTGCCGCTCGAGGAGCGCGTGCAGCGCACCGTCACCTCCAGCAAGGGCACGCGCTACCTGATGCTGGGGACGATCCTTCTCGCCCTCGTCGCGATCGCGGGGTCGCTGTTCTTCCTCCGCTGGTTCAGTCGCGCGATGGAATAGTTTGTCCTTCCGCATCGTTTTTTGCTAACATGCCTCGCTTGAAGGAAAGGATTGGCCATGAGAAATCTACTGCGGTCGCGTCGCACCTCCAGTCTGAAGGAACCCGCTAGATGAAGAAGCTGCTCATCTCCCTGTCCGGCCTGCTCGCGTTCGGCGCGGCGGCCGAAACCGTGTCGGTGAAGTCCCCCGACGGCCTGAACGAGATCCGGCTCGAGACCGAGCCCGTGCTGACGTACTCGGTGCTGCGCGCGGGCGTCGTGCGCGTGCCGGCGACGCCGATCACGCTGACCGTCAGCGGACGGCCGGCGCTGGGCGGGGCCGAAAACCACGCCTACGCGGGGCGGACGGCGCGCGCCCGGGCGGGACGCGTCCCCGCGCCCGTCTACAAGAAGGCGCACGTGGACGACGACGGCAACGAGGTGCTCGTGCGGTTCAAGGGGGACTGGGGCGTCGCGCTCCACGCCCGCAACGACGGCGTCGCGTGGCGCTTCGAGACGGCGTTCGGCGGGGACGTGACCGTGCCCGCGGAGGGGACGGAGGTCCGGTTCCCGTCCGGCGCGACGCTGCTCTACGGCCGCACCTGGGGCGGGCTCGAGAGCTCCTGGGAGTCCGTCTACGAATTCGCCGCCTCCTGCGCGGAGATCCCCGCGGGCCGCGACCGCTTCGTCTACCTGCCGCTCACCGTCTCCTACCCCGACGGCGCGGCGATGTGCGTGACCGAGAGCAACGTGTGGGACTACCCGGGACTCAACTTCTACCGTCCCGCGAGCCGGACGGACGCCCTGCTCTCCTGGCAGGCGCAGGAACCCGTCGTGACGGCGCGCAAGGGCGTGCACGTCCACGTCAAGGAGCGCCGTCCGTACCTCACGAAGACGACCGGCACGCGCGCCTACCCCTGGCGCGTCTTCCTGCTGGCGAAGGACGCGCCCGCGCTCGCGGAGAGCGACGCCGTGTGGGCGCTCGCCGAGCCGTGCCGCATCGCGGACACCTCCTGGATCAAGCCGGGCGCGACGGCCTGGAACTGGTGGTGCGCGAACCGTCTCGGCGACACGGGCTTCCCGGGCCGCTTCGACACGCGCACCTTCAAGGCCTACATCGACTTCGCGGCCTCCGTCGGCCTGCCCTACATGCTCGTCGACGCGGGCTGGGTCCGCGGCTTCGAGGGCGAGGACCTGGACGTGATCAATCCGGCCTTCGACCTGGACGCGCTCGTCGCCTACGGCCGCGAGCGGAAGGTCGATCTCATCCTCTGGGCGGCCTGGAGCGACCTCGCCGACAAGCAGCGCCGTCGCCGTCTCTTCCGCGCGTTCGCGGCGCGCGGGGTGAAGGGCTTCAAGATCGACTTCTTCGACCGCGACGACCGCGAGATCGCCGACGTCACGAGCGAGATGGCGCGCGACGCGGCGGAGAACCGCCTCGTGCTCGACTTCCACGGCATGCACAAGCCCGTGGGCCTCTCGCGCACCTACCCGAACGTCCTCAACTACGAGGGCGTCCACGGGATGGAGCAGGAGAAGTTCGGCGGGTCGGCGAAGACGGACTTCCCGGCGAACGACGTGAAGGCGGTCTACACGCGCATGCTGGCGGGGCCGATGGACTACACGCCGGGCGCGATGGGCAACGTGACGCGCGCGGCCTTCAAGCCGAGCCACGACCATCCCGTCGCGCAGGGCACGCGCGCGCACCAGCTTGCGATGTACGTGCTCTACGAGGCGCCGCTGCAGATGCTGAGCGACTCGCCCACCGACTACCGGGCGACGCCCGAGAACCTCGCCTGCGCGAAGTTCATGGCGTCCGTGCCGACCGTCTGGGACGACGTGAAGGGCGTCGGCGGCGAACTCGGCCGCTGGGTGGCGCTGGCGCGCCGGAAGGGCGACGCCTGGTACGCCGGGGCGATGACGGACTGGACGGGCCGCACGGTCGAGCTCGACACGTCCTTCCTCGGCGCCGGCGACTGGGCGGCCGAGATCTGGGCGGACGCGCCCGACGCGGCCACCGAGCCCACGCACTACGTGAAGGCGTCGCGGACCGTCCGCGCGGGCGAGAAGCTCGCCGTCGCGCTCGCGCCCGGCGGCGGCTGGGCCGCCCGCTTCACGCGGAAGTGAAGGACGCGGCCGGCGTCGCGACGG